>NZ_JBEZBW010000082.1:0-37326 GCF_040647305.1 Saccharothrix sp. NPDC042600
AAAGTTTTGCGAGGAACGAGCAAAAGTTTTTCGACCAACCCCGGGAAAGTGTGGTTGGCTCCGCCAGGCCGTACGGGGAGGACGGAAAAGCCCCCTCTTTTGCTTTTCTCCCCGGGGGCCTGCCCGCCGGCGAGGCTCTTTTCATCTTTTCATCTTTTCAAGGGCATCAAGCAACGCGCTCCGCGCTCTCAAGACGATCGCGCGGAGCGCTCTCAAAAAGAACGCGCGGAGCGCTCTAAAGATAAAAGCGCCTCGCCGGCGGGCAGGCCCCCGGGGGAGGAAGAGCGTCGGTTCGTCCCCCGCACGGCCTGCCGGAGGCAACCACAGATCGTCGGGGTCGTCCAAAAAACTTTTGCTCGTTCCTCGCAAAACTTTTTCAGGCCGACCCCGACGATCTGTGGTTGGGCTGCGCCCAGGCCGTACGGGGGACGAACCGAAGCCCTTCCTTTGGCTCAATAGCCCGGAGAAGAGCCGCGCTTCGCGCGGAGGGTGGGTGGGGGTGCAGGGGTGCAGGGGTGCGGGGAGGGGGTGTGGTGAAGGAGGTGTGGGAAAGGGAAGGCCCCCGCGGGGGAGACGTCCGCGGGGGCCTTCCGGGGGTGTGCTGCGTCAGCGGAGGCCGTTGCCCATCGCCGTGATCAGTTCACCGTTGGTCGTGTCGCCGGACAGCTCCCAGAAGAAGGCGCCGCCCAGGTTCTGCTGCTTCGTCCACGCCATCTTGCCGCCGATGGTGGCCGGGGTGTCGTAGCTCCACCACTGGTTGCCGCAGTGCGCGTACGCCGTGCCCGCGACCGTGCCGTTGGCCGGGCACTTGGTCTTGAGGATCTTGTAGTCCTCGATGCCCTTCTCGTACGTGCCGGGTGCGCCGTCGGTGGCCGTGCCGCCCGGGGTGGACTGGGTGACGCCGGTCCAGCCGCGGCCGTAGAAGCCGATGCCGAGCAGGAGCTTGGACGCCGGGACGCCCTTCGCCTTCAGCTTCTCGATGGCCGCCTGGCTGTGGTAGCCCTGCTGCGGGATGCCCGCGTAGGACGTCAGCGGCGAGTGCGGGGCCGTCGGGCCCTGGGCCGCCCAGGCGCCGAAGAAGTCGTAGGTCATGACGTTGTACCAGTCGACGTACTGCGCCGCGCCGCCGTAGTTGGCCGCGTCGAGCTTGCCGCCGGTGGAGGCGTCGGCCGGGATGGCCGCGGTGACCAGGTTGCCCGAGCCGAAGCGGGCGCGCAGGGCCTGCATCAGGTTCTTGTACGCCTCCGGGCCGGAGGTGTCGCAGCTCAGGCCGCAGGCGTTCGGGTACTCCCAGTCGATGTCGATGCCGTCGAACACGTCCGCCCAGCGCGGGTCCTCGACCAGCTTGTAGCAGGACTCGGCGAACGCGGCCGGGTTCTGCGCCGCCGCGCCGAAGCCGCCGGACCAGGTCCAGCCGCCGAACGACCACAGCACCTTGATGTGCGGGTACATCTTCTTCAGCTTGCGGAGCTGGTTGAAGTTGCCGCGCAGGGCGCCCGCGTCCCACGAGTCCGAGGTGCCGTCGACGGAGGTGTCCGCGCCGTAGAACTTGTCGTAGTCGGCGTAGGTGTCGTCGTTCGCGGTGCACTTGCCGCCGGTGACGTTGCCGAACGCGTAGTTGATGTGCGTCAGCTTCGCGGCCGAGCCGGAGGTGTGGATGTTCTTGACGTGGTAGTTGCGGCCGTAGACGCCCCACTGCACGAAGTAGCCCAGGTTCTTGTAACCGGTGGGCGGGACCGTCGTGGTCGTGGTGGTCGTCGGCGTCGTGGTGGTCGTGCTCGTGGTGGTGGTCGTCGTCGTGGTCGTCGTGGTGGTGGTGGTCGTCGTGGTGCCACCGCCGGCGTCACAGGACGCGCCGTTGAGCTTGCAGTTCTGCGGGCCGGAGTACGCGCCCGAGTAGGTGATGTTGAAGCCGAAGCTCGCGGAGGCGCCGACGCCCAGCGCGCCGTTCCAGGTCGGCTTGACGGTCACGTGCTGGCCGCTGGCCGTGTAGCTGCCGTCCCACAGGGAGCCGACCCGGTGGCCGGACGGCAGGTCGAACTCGACGGTCCACGTCGAGATCGGCGCGGAGCTGTTGTTCGTGATCGTGTACTTGCCCTCGTAGCCGGTGCCCCAGTCGGAGCCCTTGGTGAAGGTGGCGCCCAGGCCACCCGCGCCGCTCGCCGCCGGCACCAGGACCAGGCCGAGCACGGTCGAGGCCACCGCCACGACCAACGCTGTGAGATGCCATCGGGTCTTGGACATCGTGCTCCTCGTCAGGGAAGGAGTGCAGGGTTGAGAAGAACATGTGGTTCAGACCACTTGACGGTCAAGGTCTAGACCACTTGTGTCACTCGAACGGAGTAGTGGATCGGGCTGTGGAATCGATTTCGGACAGGACCGACCACTAGGGGTGGGTACGACGGAAGTAGCGGTCCGGTTCAGCCCTCGGAGGGTCGTGGAGGGCGGTCGCCGACCACCAGACTCGGGTTCCTCGGGCCGTCAGGGGGACGGCCGACAAGGAGGGGCAATGCGCAAGAGGGGAATCGCCCTGGCCGCCGTCGTGGGGATGGCGGCGCTGGGCATCGGCGGGACGGCCGTCGCCGAACCCGTCGAGGCCGCCGGCCGGATCGACCGCGGGGTCGTCCAGGCGGCGCTGGACAAGCTGACCACCGAGGGCGGCGCGGCCGGCGCGCAGGTCCGGGTGACCGACGGGCGGGACCGGTTCACCGCCCGCAGCGGCGTCGCGGAGATCGGCGGGGACAAGCCGGTGCCGCTGGACGGCCGGTTCCGGATCGGCAGCATCACCAAGACGTTCGTCTCGACCGTGGTGCTGCAACTGGTCGGCGAGGGCCGGGTGGGCCTGGACGAGCCGGTCGGCACGTACCTGCCGGGCCTGGTCCCGGACGGCATCACCGTGCGGCACCTGCTCCAGCACACCAGCGGGCTGCACAACTACACGCAGTCCCTGCCGCTGGACCCGGCCGGCTTCGAGACGATCCGGTACAAGCACTGGGAGCCCCGCGAGCTGGTGGCCATCGCGACGGCCAAGCCGCTGGACTTCCCGCCCGGCACGGCGTGGAACTACTCCAACACCAACTACGTCGTCGCCGGCCTGCTGATCGAGGAGGTGACCGGCCGTCCGTACGCGGAGGCGGTCGAGAAGCGCGTCCTGCGCCCGCTGGGCCTGCGCTCGACGTCCGTGCCGGGCGACCGCGTCGGCGTCCCCGGCCCGCACGCGCACGGCTACTACCGGGTGGACGGCAAGGACGTGGACGTCACGCGCCTCAACCCGTCCGTGGCGTACGCGGCCGGCGAGATGATCTCCACCACCGCCGACCTCGACCGGTTCCTCGACGCCCTGCTCGACGGCCGCCTGCTCGCGCCGGCGCAGATGGCCGAGCTGACCAGGACGACCCCGGTCAGCGGCGGGTACGGGCTGGGCATCGAGGCGTCGCGGCTGCCGTGTGGCGTGACCGTGTACGGCCACGGCGGCGGCATCCCGGGCTACTCCAGCTACCTGGGCAGCACGCGCGACACGAAGACCCGCCTGGCGGGCTCCTTCACGTCGGCCCCGGTCGACGGCAACGGCGCGGGCGCGGAGGAACTGCTCAACGAGGTGTTCTGCTGAGCCACCCGCGAGGGTGAACGGCCCTCGGCCGGTCCACGCGCGCGGTTGAACGGCCCTCGGCACCCACTTCGGGTGCCGAGGGCCGTGCTCGTCAGCGGGTCGCCAGGAACCTCTCCAGTTGGGCCACCACGAACGCGTGGTCCTCGGCCTGGGGCAGGCCGGACACCCCGACCGTGCCGACCATGCCCACCCCCTCGACCAGCACCGGGAACACGCCACCGTGCGCCGCGTACTCGCGCGGGTCCAACAACGAGTGCTCCTCGAACGTCTTGCCGGCCGCGCGGAACGACTCGCCCACGCGGAAGGAGCTCCACCCGTACCGGTCCACCACGCGCGACTTGCGGTCGATCCAGCCGTCGTTGTCCGCCGACGTCCCCGGCAGGGCGGCGTGGAAGAGGCGTTGCCGCCCCCGTCGCACCGACACCACCACCGGGAGACCCGCCTCGCGGGCCGCGTCGAGCAGGAACAGGCCCAGGGCCAGGGCGTCCTCGTTGGTGAACGACCGGAACAGCAGGCGGTTCTCCTGCTCGGCCAACGTCTCCAGCAGGCTCACGGGGTCACCACCTGTCCGGTCCGCGCCGACGTGAAGGCCGCCTCGATGACCTCCAGCGCCGCGACCGCCGACTCCGGGTCCACGGGCAGCGGCCCGCCCTCGGTCAGCGCCGCCACCAGCAGCCGGTAGAACTCCAGGTACGCCCCGGGCACACCGGGCACGGACGCCGTGGACGTCCCCAGGGTGAGCGTGGCATTTGTCGACAAATCGTCAAACGGTAGGCCGGCGGCCAACGCGTCCTCCTGGCCGTCCAACCCCTCGCTGACGAACGTCCCGCGCGAGCCGAGCGCCCGCAGCCGGGGGCCCGGCCGGGCGGCCACCGCCGACGCCCACAGGTGGGAGCGCTCCCCGGAGGCGTGCGTCAGGGCCACGAACACGTCGTCGTCCACCTCGACGCCGGGCCGCCGCCGGTCCAGCTCGCAGTACACCGACGCCACCGGCCCGAACAGGTGCAGCGCCTGGTCGACCAGGTGCGCGCCCAGGTCGTAGAGCAGGCCGCCGGCCTCGTCGGGCGCGCCGTGCTCGCGCCAGTTGTCCCACACCTCCGGCACCCACCGCTCGAAGCGCGACTCGAACCGGGTCACCTCGCCCAACGACGGCAGCACCGAGCGCAGGGTCAGGAAGTCGCTGTCCCACCGCCGGTTCTGGAACACCGTCAGCGGCACGTCCCGGTACTCGGCGGCCTTGAGCACCCGGCGCGCGTCGGCGGTGGAGCCGGCCAGCGGCTTGTCCACCACCACCGGCAGCCCGGCCTCGACGGCGGCCAGCGCGAGCGGCACGTGGGTGCGGTTCGGGGTGGCGACGACGACCAGGTCGAGGTCCAGCGCGAACAGTTCCTCCACCGACGGCACGACCACCGCGGCCGGGTACCGGGCGAGGACGTCCGCGCGGCGGTCGTGGGCGGTGGTCACGACCGCCGCGAGGTCCAGGCCGGGGGTGGCCGCGATGAGCGGCGCGTGGAAGACCCGGCCGGCGATCCCGTAGCCGAGCAGTCCGGTGCGGAGAGGCATGTCCAGTATTAAAGCAACGCTGTTTAGTAAATGCCACCCGTGCCATGATGCGAGGGTGCCTAACTTGCGCTTCCTGCGCGGCTACAACGACGCCGTCGTGCTGGGCCTGGCCAGGTCGGGCGCGGTCACCCGCGTCGACCTCGCGGAGCGCAGCGGACTGACGCCGCAGGCGGTGTCCAAGGTCGTCGGCCGGCTGATCGACGAGGGCCTGCTGGTCGAGTCCGGCACCCGCAACGTCGGCGTCGGCAAGCCGCGCACCCTGCTCCGGCTGGTCGCCGACAGCCGCCTCGCGCTGGGCGCGCAGGTCGAGCGGGACGAGCTGCGGGTGGTGCTGACCGACCTCGCGGGCGACGTGCTGGACCGGGCGGTGGCCCCGCTGCCGCCGGACTTCGACCCGCCCGCCTTCGTCACCGAGCTGACCCGCCTGGTCAACGGGATGCGCGACGACAAGCTGCTGGGCGTCGGCCTCGGGTTCGTCGGCCCCCTGGACCACCGGACCGGCGTGATACACGACGCCACGGGCCTGGTGAAGTGGCACGACGTGCCGCTGCGCGAGCTGGCCGAGGACAGCCTGGGCCTGCCGGTCGTGCTGGACAAGGACACCAACACCGCGATCGTCGCCGAGGCGTGGCGGCGCGGGGAGCGGCTGCGCGACGCCGTGCTGGTGCTGGTCGGCACCGGCGTGGGCGTCGGGCTGCTGCTCGACGGGCAGGTCTACCGCGGGGCGCGCACCAACGCCGGCGAGTTCGGGCACACCACCATCCAGCTCGACGGGCCCCCGTGCGTGTGCGGCCGGACCGGCTGCGTCGAGGCCGTGCACAACCTCGCCGCGCGCTCCGGCGACCTCGCCGGGGCCACCGCGATCGTCGGCCTGGCGGTGGCCGACCTGGTCCAGCTGCTCGACGTCGACCACGTCGTCCTCGCAGGTCGGGCCGTGCTCGCCGAGCCCGAGGCGTACCTGGCCGGGGTGCGGGCGAAGCTGCCCACCGACGAGTGGCTGCCGGTCGAGGTCGAGGTGACGCCGCTGGGGGACGACGTCGTCGCGGCGGGCGCGGCGATGCTCGTGCTGAGCGAGTTCTACGGACGTCCCAGGTAGGCCGCCGGAACCTTCCCCGCCCGATTTGCCGGAGCGCTCGTCACCGCTACCCGTGCGGGTGATTCACTATTCGTCATGTATGCGCTCCGCCACGCCGTCGGGACCGACCCCGGCCTGCGCCGAGAGGCGAACGAGGACTCGGTGTACTTCAGCGAGCGCCTGTACGCCGTCGCCGACGGCATGGGCGGTCACGCGTACGGGGAGGTGGCCAGTTCGATCGCGGTGGGCGTGCTGGCCGAGCTGGACCTGGACTCCGACGACCCGTTGTCGCTGCTGTCCGACGCGACCCGCGAGATCGCCGTCCGGCTGACCGACCTGGCCGAGGAGAACTTCGACATGCGCGGCATGGGCACCACGCTCACCGCGCTGCTGTGGGACGGGTCGAGGTTCGCCGTCGGGCACATCGGGGACTCCCGGTGCTACCTGGTGCGCGAGGGCGAGCTGACCCAGGTCACCCGCGACCACACGATGGTGCAGGCGCTGGTGGACGACGGCCGGATGGCCGCCGAGCAGGCCGCCGAGCACCCCGGCCGGTCCATGCTGATGCGGGCGCTGCAGGCGGGTTCGGCGCACGACCCGGACCTGTTCTACCAGGAGGTCGAGGCGGGCGACCGGTACCTGATCTGCTCGGACGGGCTGTCGGACGTGGTGTCCTCGGCGGAGATCGCCGAGTTGCTGACCGCCGACCCCGACCGGGACCAGACCGTGCGGGCGCTGATCGCGGCGGCCAACGCCCGGGGCGGACCGGACAACATCACCTGCGTCATCGTGGACGTGGTGCCGGCGGGCAACGCGTCGTGGCTGCCCAAGTGGCTACAGCGGGGCGAGGCCTAGCAGGTCGCGCAGGGCCTCCTCGCCCAGCGGGGTGACCTTCACGGCCCGACCGGTGCCGATGTTCTTCACCCAGCCCCGGGCGCGCAGGTGGGCGCAGATGTGCGCGCCGGCGGCCCCGGCCAGGTGCGAGCGGCGCTCGGTCCAGTCCAGGCACGGCTTGGCGACCGGCCGGCGGCCCCGCGGCGGGGTGAAGTCCAGCGCGTCGGTGAGCCAGGCCAGGCCCTGGTCGGTGAGGGTGAGGTCGTCGTCGAGCAGGTCGCGGTCGGTCATGGCGTCCGTGATGGCCACGCCGAGGCGACCGGCGAGGTGGTCGTAGCAGGTCCGGCCGCGGGCGAGGGCGGCCGAGGCGGTGGTGGCCTTGAGCGTCTTCTCCGGCTGGGCGGGTCCCACGTAGGCGAGCAGGTGCTCCACCAGGTCGGCCTGCCGCCGGCCGGCGAGCTGCACGTACCGGTGGCGGCCCTGGCGGCGCTCGGTGAGGAAGCCCGCGGCGACCAGCCGGGTCAGGTGCTCGCTCGCGGTCGAGGCGGTCACCCCGGCGGCCGTGGCCAGTTCGCTGGACGTCCACGCCCGACCGTCCATCAGGGTCAGGCAGAACCGGGCGCGGGTGCGGTCGGCGAGCAGCGCGGCCAGGTCGGCGAGCTTGTCGGCGGGCATGGGTCCATTGTGCGACCGTGACGCTTCGGCCCGCGCCGAAGTTTCCCGCGTCTAGCGTCACCGGCATGGATCACGACGTGCTGCTGGACCCCGCTCACACCGTCCCCGCCGTGCCGTTCGGCGCGACCGGCGTGGCTTGGCTGCGCGCCCACGTGGCCCGCTTCAGCGAGGGTCCCGACCACGACCGGCGCCGCCGCCTGGCCGAAGACCTGCTGTCCACTGTGGATCTCACCGCCCTGGAACGCCCCGGCGACCCGGTGGCGAAGCTGGCCGTCGAACTGGGGCTGCCCCGCGACGTGGTGGCCGACGTGTCGGCGATCGCCGGGTCCTACCAGCCGCACACGGCCGTGACGCCCGAAGCGGATCGGGCGGTCGAGCGCCTGGTCACCCTGTGCGGGTCCCGGGACGAGCGGTCGGCCGCCCGCATCGGCTTGCTGGTGCAGGCGTGCGACGCCACCCACGCGCTGATCGCCGGCGAGAACCCGCCCGTGCCGATCACCCGGCGGGTCGCGCCGTCCGGGGAGGTGGTCGAGGTGTCCCTGGCGGACCGGCCGTTCGGCGACGGGCGGCACCGGTGCCCCGCTCGGTCGCACGCGATGGCGCTGGCCTCGGGCACCTTCCACCGCTTGCACCACGGCGATTCGCCGTTGGTGCTGCCGAACGCGTGGGACTTCGCGTCGGCGGCCGCGTTGGTGCAGGCGGGTTTCCCGGCGATCGGGACCACCAGCCTGGGCGTCGCGGCGGCCCACGGCATCCCGGACGCGGCCGGGCTGGCCAGGGCGGAGACGGTGGCCCTGGCCCGGAAGCTGGTGCGGCTGCCCGTGCCCGTCACGGTGGACGTCGAGGCCGGGTTCGGTGACGTTCGAGGTGTGGCGGAGGAACTGGCCGCGCTGGGCGTCTGCGGCGTCAACATCGAGGACGGCCGGGGCTCGGGCCTGGAGGACCCCGCGACGCAGGCGGCGCTGATCAAGGACTTCAAGGCGGTAGCGCCGCACCTCTTCGTCAACGCCCGCGTGGACACGCATTGGCTCGACGTCGATCGGGAAAGCACGGTCGAGCGGGCGTTGCGGTACGTGGACGCGGGCGCGGACGGCGTCTTCGTGCCCGGCCTGGCCGCGGAGCGGGAGGTCGAGCGGGTGGTGGCGGCGGTTCCGGTGCCGATCAACGTGTTGGCGCAGCACGACGTTCGGACGTTGACGGAGTTGGGGGTGAAGCGGATCAGCACCGGATCGCTGTTGTTCCGCGCGGCGGTCGGCGCGACCGTCGCGGCGGCGGTCGCCGTGCGCGACGGCGCGGAGGTCGGCGCCGTGCCGGGTTACGCCGAGATCCAGGACCTGACCAGTGGCGGTGGGGCCCCGGTCGGCGGCTGACCGCGGTCACCCACGGTCGGCGGCTGACCGCGGTCGGCCCCGGCCCTGGTCCGCGGTCAGCCCGGGTTCGCGGCGTGGGTCAGGGTCTCCCAGGCGATGAACAGCTTGTCCGTGCCGGCCGGGCGTTGCTGTTCGGTCAGCCGCTGGGTGTTGGTCATGCCGATGCCCAGGCGGGTGTTGAGCGCGTTGAACGCGACCTCCGTGGTGGGGCCGAGGGCCTGCTTGCGCACGCCGCCGCACAGCCAGGACGGCATGGGCTCCAACTGGTAGCGGGCGTGCAGCCCGTAGCCGTGGCGCAGGCGTTCGCGGACCTCCGCCCACAGGTCCTGGCCCTGGTGGCGGGCGGTCTCGGCGAAGTGGGCCGCTGCCGCGAGGCCGTACCCGGTGTGGGTGAAGTCGCGGCACGTCTCCTGGCTCACGCCGTTGACGAAGGTGCTCTGGCCGTGCCAGTACGAGATGATCTCCGACCGGGTGTCGATGCCGCTGTTCGGCGGTGGCTTCGGGAGGTCGCCGTCCGTGGTCAGGTAGACGTACGCGGGCATCCGGGTCCGGTAGATCGAGACCGCCTTGTCGTACGCGGCGCGGTCCTCCAGGAAGACCGCGATGCCCAGGGAAGCCTCCATCATGGACAGTTCCCAGTTCCCGTTGGTCGAGGGGCGGCCGTTGGCGATCTCGGGCAGGTAGACGTCGCGCAGCATGGTGGCGAACCGGCCGGCGTTGGGCCAGTTGCCGTGGACGTGCTTGATGATCTCCGCCGCGCGCGGCCACGACGACCCCGCCCACGCCGTTTGCAGGGGTGCGTTGCTGTTGGTGTGGTCCTGGATGACGGCGGACCACGCGTCCATGATCTCGATCGCCTTGGTGGCGTAACGGTTGTCGCGGTTGATGTACCAGGCGAGCGACAGCGTGTACGCGGCCAGCGCGTCCTCGCGTTCGTCCGTGCAGCCGTAGTTCGGGTTGGAGTAGGAGCCGCATTCGACGATCGCGCGCGGCTTGGGCGTGCGCGACAGCGAAGCGAACGGGTGCGCCATCATCTGGTCGTAGGCGGCTTTCCACGGCTGTGCGCCGGCGTTCACCTTGGCGCGCACGAAGTCCAGTTGTCCTTTGCCGACCAGGACACCGGGGTGGGTGAACGTGGCCGGGGCCGCCGTCGCGGGCGAGCCGGCCACCAGTCCGGCCGCCAGGACGACGGCCGCCGAGAACACCGATTTCCCTCGCATGGCATCGAGGGTGTGTGGTCCAGACCACGTGTGTCAACGATTTTCACGCTGGTGAAACGGGTCTGCGGTCCGGTCCCGGTCCTTCAGAGCGTGCGTGGCGAGCAGGGCGGTGAGGAGGACCGCCACCGCCGCCGCCGGGACCTCGCCGACGGTCCACACCGCGTAGACGGCGTAGGCGGCCACCTCGCTGCCCAGACCGGCGACGGAGGTGACGGTGGCCCGCGCCGGACCGGTGATCCGTTGCTGCAAACGGGTTTCCGCGATCACCAGCGCGTGGCGGTACAGGCCGTACGAGACGGCCACCAGGGCCAGCCCGGCGGGGTGGCGGAGGTGGCCGGCCACGCCGAGCAGGACCGCCGAGACCACCAGCAGCGGGGCCAACCGGTGCCGGTCGCGCAGGGTCGCGCCGGCCGCGCCCGCCAGTGGGATCGCCAGCACGGCGAGCGGGACCACGGCCGTGGGCACGTGCCAGTCCTGGGCCATCAGGGGGAAGTACTCCTCCAGGGCGTCCAGGCCGGTCAAGGCGGCCACGGCGATGACGGCTCGGCGCACGGCCGGCACCGCCGCACTCTCCGCCAGGCCCGCGCGGAGGGTGGCCGACCAGCTCTCCGGCTCGCCGCGCGGCGTTTCCGGGAGACGGGTGGCCAACAACGCCGCGGCCAGGCAGGTCGCCACGCTCACCCAGCCGACCAGGGTGAACCCGCCGGTGGTGAACAGGACGGTGGCCGCCAGCGCGGCCGGGATCTGGGCCAGCAGGCCGGCGGCGGTCACCCGGCCCAGCACCCGACCGAACACGGCGGCCGCGCCGACCGCGGTCAGGCCGTCGTGCAGGAGCGCTTCGAGGGCGCCGGACACCAGGGCGCCGCCCAGTCCCCACAGCACGAAACCGGCGGCGAAGGTCCAGAAGCCCGGCGCGGCGGTCCACAGGGCGTAGCCGCAGGCCTGAAGGACGCCCGCGGCGACGAGAGCGCCACGGCGGGAGAACCGGTCCGCCAGAGCGCCGAACGGGACTTCGGCGACGACCGCCACGGTGGACCAGATCGCGAAGAGGAGCGAGATCTGCCCGTCCGACAGGCCGGTGTCCGCGAACAGCAGCGCGTACAGCGGGTAGACGGGCACGACGTCGGCCAGCAGCGCCCACCCGACGACGAGTCGGGCCAGCGGCCGGGCCGGGGGCGGTACGGGGCGTCAACCGAAGGGCATGGTTCAGGGTAGACCGCCCACTAGCGTCGTGGACATGGTGAAGGCATTGGTCATCGGTGGCGGGATCGCGGGACCGGTCACGGCGTTGGCGTTGCGCAAGGCGGGGATCGACTCCGCGGTCTTCGAGGCCTACCCGACGGGCGCGGACGACATCGGCGCGTTCCTCACGATCATGCACAACGGGCTCGACGCGTTACGCGCGATCGACGCCGAACACGTCGTGGTGGACCACTCGTTCGCCGCCGACGGCGTGGACGTCCACACCGGCGACGGCACGCTGGTCAGCGAGAACCGGTGGGACACCGGCGGCATCACCGGGCCGCGCACGCTGCGCCGGGCCGAGCTGTACCGGGCGCTGCACGACGAGCTGCGCCGGCGGGGCATCGCCGTCGAGCACGGCAAGCGGCTGGTGGGCGTCACGGCCGGGGCGCGAGCGAAGTTCGCGGACGGCACCACCGCCGAGGGGGACCTCCTCGTCGGCGCGGACGGCCTGCACTCGGCCACCCGGCGGATCATCGACCCGGACGCGCCGCGCCCCCGGTACACGGGCCTGAACATCTTCTACGGCTACGCCACCGGCCTGGGCCCCACGACCGCGCCGGGCCGGTACCGCATGATCGCCGGCTCGCGGGGGTTCTTCGGCCACAGCACCGCGCCGGACGGCACGACCTGGTGGTTCGCCCGCACACCGGGCCCGGAGCGGCACGGCGGCACCCCCGACGAGCACCGCGCGCACGCGGCGGCGTTCTTCGCCGAGGACGACTCGCGGGCCCGGGAGATCATCCTGGCCGAGGGGGAGATCCACGCGAGCAACGCCTACGACGTGCCCACGACCCCCGTCTGGCACACCGACCGGGTGGTGCTGGTCGGGGACGCGGCGCACGCGGCGTCCCCGGCAGCGGGTCAGGGTGCGTCGATGGCGCTGGAGGACAGCGTCACCCTCGCGAGGTGCCTGCGCGACCTGTCGTCGCCGCGCGAGGCGTTCGAGGCTTACGAGCGGTTGCGCCGGGAACGGGTGGAGGCGCTGGTGGAGATGAGCGCCGAGTTGGGCGCGAACCGGTCGGTCGCCACGAATTCTTTCTACGCGCACCACATCGACTGGGACAGTCCGGTTCAGTTGTAGGGCATTCCGCCGAACGGGCTGGTGGCCGCGTGTGCGGCGGTCGAGAAAACGGCCACCATCAGCACGGCGATGAGCACTCGTCCGATTCGCATGCGCACTCCAGGGGAGAGTCGTCGTCAAGCGGTTTCGGCGCCGTGACAACGGTGGCAGCAACGGGTGAAACGGGGTGGTGATCGCGGTGAACAAAAGGAGAACTGTCCGGACCGGCGAGTAATTCGAAATTGCGAAAGCTCTTGTTAACCCGCCGTTTACCCGATATTCTCTCCGTGTGCGCGCCGTCACCCTGCGCCTCGTCGGACGCGAGCGCGAGCTGGACCGCCTCCGCGCCGGGGTCGACGCCCTGGGCCGGGGGCGGGGTGCCGCGCTGGTCGTGGAGGGCGAGCCGGGCATCGGCAAGACGGCGCTGGTCAAGGCCGTCTGCGAGGACGCCGCCGCGCGCGGGTTCCGGGTGTGCAAGGGCGCGGGCGACGAACTGGGCCGCTCGCTGCCGCTCCTGCCCCTGCTCGACGCCCTGTCCACGGCCCGCTCCGACCCCGGCGCGACGGCCACCGCCGAACGCCTGCTGGCCCGCGTGGACGAGCTGTGCGCCGTCGGCCCGGTCGTGCTGGTGGTGGACGACTTGCAGTGGGCCGACAACGCGACCGTCGCCGTGTGGCGGCGGCTGGCCCGGCTCGTGCCGCAACTGCCGTTGCTGCTCATCGGAGTTCTGCGGCCGTTGCCGCGCCGCGACGAGCTGTCCGCGCTGCGCCAGGGCGTCGACCGGCTGACCGTGGGCCGCCTCGCCGCGCCGGCCGTGGCCGAACTCGTCGCCGCGCTGGCCGGGGGCGCGCCGGACGACCGCCTCGTGCGGCTCGCGGGCGACGCCGGCGGCAACCCGCTGTTCCTGGTGGAGCTGGTCGAGGCGCTGGTGCGCGGCGGCGCGATCGAGGTCGACGCGACCGGCACCGCCCGCCTCACCGAGCACCCACCCGCCGCCGGGACCCCGCGCGCCGTGGACGATTCGCTCGCCGCCGGGACTTCGCCCGCGCTCGCCGCCGGGGTTCCGCGTGCCGCCGGGTTCGGGCCGGGTGGGCTGCCCGCGTCGTTGTCCGCCGCCATCAACGACCGGATCGCCTACCTCAGCGCCGACGTCCGCCGCGTGCTCGTCGCCGCCGCCCTGCTCGGCGTGTCCTTCCCGGTCGCCGACCTGGCCGCCGTGCTCGGCACGCGGGTGGTCGAGCTGTTGCCCGCCATCCAGGACGCCACCGTCGCGGGTGTGCTGGAGGACGGCCGGCTCGGGTTGGGCTTCCGGCACCCGCTGGTGCGCGCCGCCCTGTACGAGCAGGTGCCCGAATCGGCCCGCAGCGCCTGGCACGGCGAGGCCGCCCGCGCGCTGGCCGAGAGCGGCGCGGGCGTGGACCGGGTGACCCGGCAGCTGCTCGCCGCCGACGACAACGTCCCCGCCTGGGTGGCGCGGTGGCTGGACGAGCACGGGGCCACGCTCGTCGCCCACGCCCCCGAGGCCGCCGTGGACCTGCTCGGCCGGGTCGTCGTCGCGCCGCACGCGACGCCGCGCCGGGGCGTCCTGCTCGCGCACCTGGCCGAGGCCCGGTTCCGGCTCGGCGACCACCACGGGGCGGAGGCCGTCGCGTTGGCCGGCCTCGAACACGGCGCGCACGTCGACCTGCACTGGACGCTCGCGCAGTGCCGCAGCATCACCGGCCGGTCCGCCGAGACGCTCGCCGAGATCGACCGCGCCCTGGCCGCGCCCGGCCTGTCCGAAGGCGACCGCGCCCGCCTGCTGGTGCTCGCCGCCCGCGCGCACTGGGACGTCGGCGCGCTGGACGACGCCGAACGCCTCGCCGTCACCGCGATGGCGGCCGACGACCGCCGCGCCACCAGCTGGGCGCTGCACGTCCGCACGATCGTGGCGATGGCCCGGGGCCGCATGGCCGACGCGCTGCCGCTGTTCGACCGGGCGCTGGCGGTCGCGATGGGCGACCCGGCGACGGCGGACCTGCGGCTGCTGCTGCAGATCAACCAGGCCGTCACGCTGGGCGAGCTGGACCGGGCCGAGGAGGCGATCGCGTCCGCCCGCGTCGTGCGGCACGCCGCCGACCAGACCGGCAACACCGTGCGGCTCGCGCAGGCGCAGAGCGCGCTGGGCCAGCTGCTGCTGGACGCGGGCCACTGGGACGAGGCCCTGGTGGACGTGGACCTCCTGCCCGACGACCTCAAGCACCCCATGGTGTCCCGCTGCGACCACGGCGTGGCGGCGCTGATCCACCTGCACCGCGGTGACGCGGCGGGCGCGCGGCGGCACCTGGACGCGGCGGGCGAGGCGGTGCCCGGCCACGTCGTCGGCCCGCTGGCGCTGGCCACCGGCCTGGAACTGGAGCAGGCCGGCCGCGTCCGCGAGGCGTTGGCCGTGCTGGTCGAGGGCATGGCCGCGGTGGAGGACCTGCTGCCCGACGCCGTGCGGCTGGCCGTGCGGGTCGGCGAGGACCCGTCGGCGGCGGTGGCGCGGGCGGAAGGACTGGCCCGGGAACTGGACGTCCCGCACCGGCGCGCGGTCGCGGCCTACTGCCGGGCGCTGGCCGAGGGCGACCCGGTCGGCCTGCTCCGGGCCGCGGACACCGGACGGCCGTTGCTCCGGGCGAAGTCGTTGGGCGCGGCGGCGGTGGCGTTCGCGGAGTCCGGCGACCGCACGTCCGCGCGGGCCGCGTTGAGCCACGCCGTGGACGTGCTGGAACGGCTGGGCGCCGAGTGGGACCTGAACGTGCTCCTGGCGCGGATGCGGGAACTGGGCGTCCGGCGCGGCCCGCACGCCAAGCACCGGCGGGCCGCGCACGGCTGGGACAGCCTGACCCCGATGGAGCGCAAGGTCACCGAGCTGGTGGTGGCGGGCCTGTCCAACCCGCAGATCGCCGAACGCCTGGTCCTGTCGAGCCGGACCGTGGCCACGCACGTGTCACACGTGCTGGCGAAGCTCGGCGTCCGGTCGCGCACCGACATCGCGCGGGAGGCCGTACGACACCGCGTCGCGTCGGGGTGAGCGCGCCCGGTAGCGCAGGGGCAGCACGAACCACCAGAACCCGAACCAGGCCACCAGCCCGGACGTGACCCACACCGCGGGCCACCGCCCCAGCACCACGTCCAGGATCAGCAGCAGGGCCGTGGCCAGGGCGAGCTTGAGCAGCACCAGACCCGCGAGCAGCAGGCGGCTCGACGCGCGGACCAGCTCGTGCTTGAGCCGGCGGCGGAACACCAGCCGGTGGAACGGCGCGGGCGCGATGAGCAGCGCGGTCGAGGTCGCGCCCAGGACCAGGCTCGACACGTACACCTGGAGCTGGAACGGGTCCAGCGTGCCGAAGCGCGGGGTGAAGGCGAGGGTCAGCAGGAACGCCAGCAGCAGTTGGACACCGGTCTGGGCGACCCGCATCTCCTGCAGGATCTCGGCGTAGTTGCGGTCCATGCGCTCGGCGGGGGTCTCGTTGCGTTCGTTCATGGTCCTCACGGTGCTCCCCGCGGTGGTGCGGAGACATCGGTCGGCATACGGAGGTTGGTCGTCGGGTTGGTCTTCGGTGTGGACATGAGCACGTGGGTGTCGGACATCGCCGTCGAACGCTTCGGAAACGTCGAGACGCAGGCGTTGGGCCCCGATCCCGCCACCTCGCTGGTGTTCTGCTCGCGGTCGGAGGAGGCGTACGTGCTGGGGCCGCGCACGCGGGGGCTCTACTTCGCCGGGGTGGACGCGCACCGGTTGCGGGTGCGGTTGCGGCCGGGCATGGCGCGGGCCGTGCTCGGGGTGGGGGTGCGGGAGCTGGTGGACCGGGTGGTGCCGCTGCGCGAGCTGTGGGGCGTGCCCGTCGGCGACCCGTCGAGCCTGCGCACCACCCTGGCGGCCCGCCTGGCCTCCCTCGACCCCCGCCGCGACGCGCTCGTCGCGTCCGCCGCCCGCCTGGTGCCGTCGGTGGGGGTCGCCGGGGCCGCGTCGCGCTTGAACGTCAGCGAGCGGCACCTGCGCACCCTGTTCACCGCGGCCGTGGGGCTGCCGCCGAAGCGGTACGCCAAGGTCGAGCGGGTCCGGCGGGCGGTGGCGACGGGCGGGGCCGGCGGCTGGACCCGGGTGGCCACCGAGCTGGGGTACTACGACCAGTCCCACCTGAACGCGGAGTTCCGGGCGACGATGGGCGTGGCTCCGGGCGCGTTCGCCGCCGGGCGGTACCCGGCGAACACGCCCTGTTAGAGGGGTTTGGCGAAGAACAGCGCGGTCTCGCCTTCGGCCGGGGTGCCGGTGTAGAGCGTCGTGTCCAGGCCGCAGAGGGTGAAGCCCATCCGTTGGTAGGCGCGTACGGCGGGGACGTTGACGCTGGACGTTTCGAGCCAGGCGGTGCGGGCCGCGCGTCGGCGGCCTTCGGCGAGGGCGAGTTCCACGAGCCTCGTGCCGATGCCCCGGCCGCGGTGGGTCGGGGCGACGGTGAGTTGGCGGATGACCAGTCGCCGATTCCAGGTGTCGAGTTCGACGGACACGAAACCCTTGATGCCGTCGTGCTCGGCGACGAAGCCGTCCTCGGGCAGGTCGTCGCCTTCGTCCGGCGGGAAGACCTTGGTCAGCGGCGGGTCCACGGGGACTTCGTGGAGCGTGAAGCCGTGCGGGTCTTGATGGACTTCGAAGACCGTGTCGGTGGTGAAGGAGTCGTCGAGGGACAGGTCGTCGCCGGGCCGGATGGGGCGGTAGGAAACGTCCACGGTCACGCCGAGGCTTCCCGGGCCACTCGGTCCAGCTTGGCCCGGTAGGTGTCCCACCACGCCGGGTCGCCGTCGGGCAGGTTCGAGACGCCCGCGCGGAGGCCCGCGGTGCCGTCGATGGTCTCGCGCACGATGTCCGCGTGGCCGGCGTGGCGGTTCGTCTCGGCGATCACGTGGACCAGCACGAAGTGCAGCGTGACCGGGGCGCGGTCGGCCGGCCACCACGGCACGCGGCCCGGGGAGTCCAGGTCGAGGGTCTCGATCGTGGTGTCCGAGTGGGCGCATGCGCGGCGGTACAGGGCGATGATGTCCTCGCGGGACTCGTCGGCCGTGGCCCACATGTCCGCGTTCGGCTCGGCGTCCTCGCGCAGCCACGGGAACGGCTCGGGGAACGGGCGGTCGAAGCAGTCGCCGAAGTAGCCCATCTCCACGCCCGCCAGGTGCTTGACCAGGCCGAGCAGGTTCGTGCCGGTCGGGGTGAGCGGTCGGCGGGCGTCGTACTCGGGGAGGCCGTCCAGCTTCCAGACGACGGCGTCGCGCGCGGACCGCAGGTAGTGGCGCAGTGTCGACTTCTGATCCATACCGGACAGTCTTCCAGCGCCCCGCCGGCCGATCCGTCAGGAACAGGCCGCGGCCCGCGACAGCAGCAGAGCGCGTTCGCGCTCGTTGCGCGTCATGTCCGCCGCGTGCTCGAACTCCACCTTGGCCTCCGCCGGCCGGCCCAGCTTGACCAGCAGGTCACCGCGCACGCTCGGCAACAGGTGGTACCCCTTCAGGGCCGGCTCGTCCAGCAGCTCGTCGACCAGCTCCAGCGCCACCTCCGGCCCGAACGCGAAACCGATCGCCACCGCGTGGTTGAGCGCCACGATCGGCGAAGGCGCGATCAACGCCAACGCCTCGTACAGGCCCGCGATCCGCCGCCAGTCCGTCTCCTCCGGCGTCCGGGCGACCGCGTGGCACGCCGCGATCCGCGCCTGCACCGAGTACGGCCCGCCGCCCGCCTTCCGCAACGACTCCAGCCCGCGCCTGATCAGCAACTGGTCCCACCGCGCCCGGTTCTGCTCCAGCAACAGGACCGGCTCGCCGTGGGGCCCCACCCGCGCCCGCGACCGGGACGCCTGGATCTCCAGCAACGCCACCAGGCCGTGCACCTCGGGTTCCTTCGGCATCAGGCCGGCCAGGACGCGGGCCAGCCGCAACGCGTCCGCGCACAGCTCCGGGCGCAGCCAGTCGTCGCCCGCGGTCGCCGAGTAGCCCTCGTTGAAGATCAGGTAGATCACGCCGAGCACGGACGCGAGCCGCGCGTCCCGCTCGTCCTCCGCCGGCACCTCGAACGGCACGTTCGCCTTGGCCAGCGTCTTCTTCGCCCGCACGATCCGCTGCGCCACGGTGGACTCGGACACCAGGAACGCCCGCGCGATCTCCTCCGTGGTGAGCCCGCCGAGCATCTTCAACGTCAACGCGACCTGCGCCTCGACCGACAGGACCGGGTGGCAGGCGGTGAACACCAGGCGGAGCAGGTCGTCGTCGATGTCGCCGACGCCGGCGCCCGCGTCGGGCGCGGTGCGCTGCTCCTCGTCGCGGCCGATCTCCGCCAGCTTGCGCTCGTAGTTCCGCTGCCGCCGGATCTGGTCGATCGCCCGGTTCTTCGCCGCGGCCATCAGCCACGCGCCCGGGTTGCGCGGGATGCCGGTGTCCGGCCACTGCTCCAGGGCGCTGACCAGGGCGTCCTGGGCCAGTTCCTCGGCCAGGCCCACGTCGCGCACCATCCGGGCGAGGCCCGCGATGAGCCGCGCCGACTCGATCCGCCACACCGCCTCGACAGCGCGACGCGCATCGGAAGCTGTCACGGTCTGGGATCAGACCAGCTCCCGATGCGCGTCGGCAAGGCGGGTGGCGCCTACTTCGCGGCTTGCTGCGCCTTGATCTGCTCGGCCAGCGCGGCCTCGCGGTCCTTCAGCTCGTCGGACATCTGGAAGTCCTCGGGGGAGAAGACCTGGCGGATCTCGATCTGGGACTGCTCGCCGGTGGGGTTGGGCACGCGCTTGACCCACTCGACCGCCTCCTCCAGCGACTTGACCTCCAGCAGCCAGAACCCGGCGATCAGCTCCTTGGTCTCCGCGAACGGCCCGTCCACGACGGTCCGCCGGTCGCCGTCGAAGTACACGCGGGCGCCCTTGGAGCTGGGGTGCAGGCCCTCGCCGGCGAGCATGACGCCGGACTTCACCAGCTCCTCGTTGAACGCGGTCATCTCGCTGATCATCTCCTCGCTCGGCATGACGCCGGCCTCGGAGTCCGCGGTCGCCTTGACGATCACCATGAAACGCATCTTCTTGTCCCTTTCGGAGTGCGACCCGCTCATCCTCGCGGAGTCGGTGGGGCGGTGGGGGCTGGAACGGGTGGTGGTGCGGTGGACGGCCGGGCCGGTCAGCGGCGGACCAGGCGCGACAGGGTGTAGCGGCCCGGCCCGAGGACGGCGATCAGCAGGAAGGACCAGCAGAACAGCGCGGCCGGCTCGCCCAGGTTGTGCAGCGGCAGCAGAGCGGTCGGCTGGTGGTAGACGAAGTAGGCGAAGGCCATCGCGCCCGACGCCAGCACGGCGGCCGGCCGGGTCGCCACGCCGAGGAGCACGAGCACCGAGCAGGCGACCTCCAGCACGCTGCCCCACCAGCCCGGGAAGGACCCGACCGGCACGGCGGTGCCCTGCCCGTCGATGCCGCCGAGGAGGCCGAAGCCCTGGAGGCCGTGGCAGCCGAACAGGAAGGACACCACGACCCGGAACGCCCCGAGGACGAGGTCGTTGCGCTGGGGCGACGTGGCGGCGGTGCGGTCGGCGGACTCGGTGCGGGAGGTCGTGGTGGTCATCTCTTCAGCTCCTTCTCGGTGGTCTCGTCTACGCGTCGAACGGGACCCCCGCCGGATCGACACGTCCGCCGAACTTTTTCGAAGTTTTTTGTTTCCGCAGGTCAGGTAGGTTGGGGCCGGTGAAGGTCCTGGTGGTGCGCGGTGGGTGGGACGGGCATCGGCCCGTCGAGGCGACCGAGCGGTTCATCCCGTTCCTGCGGGACGCCGGGTTCGCCGTGGAGGTGTCCGGGTCGCTCGACGTCTACGCCGACGGGGTCGCCGGCTTCGACCTGGTCGTGCAGTGCTGGAGCGACGGCGTGCTGACCGCCGAGCAGTTCGCCGGCCTGGAGTCGGCGGTGCGCGGCGGGACCGGGTTCGCCGGGTGGCACGGCGGGATCGTGGACTCGTTCCGGGGGACGCGCGCGTACATGTGGCTGGTGGGCGGGCAGTTCGTCGCGCACCCCGGCGACTTCGTGGACCACCGGGTGGAGGTCGTGGCGGACCACCCGGTGGTGGCGGGGCTCGACGGGTTCGCGCTGCGCACCGAGCAGTACTGGGTGCTGGCCGACGGCCTCAACGACGTGCTGGCGACCACGACGTTCCAGCCCGCGGGCGCGTGGGACCGGCCCGTGACGGTGCCGGCGGTGTGGACGCGGCGGTGGGGCGCCGGCCGGGTGTTCGTGTGCACGCCGGGCCACGCGCCCGAGGACCTGGACGTGCCGGAGGTGAGGACGATCGTCGAACGCGGCCTGCTCTGGGCGGCCCGCGCCGGGGCCCGCCCCGACGACGGCCGGCTGCGGTGACCGGTGGCCGTCCGGCTGGGCCCGGTGACCGGGAGCGGCCCGGCTGGGCCCCGGTGACCGGGAGCGGCCCGGCTGGGCCCCGGTGACCGTGCGCGGCCCGGCTAGGCCCCGGTGACCGGGAGCGGGGCGGGTTCGGCGGCGGCCAGGTTCTCGGGGAGTTTCAGACCCTCCGACAGCGGCACCAGTTCGGACCGCAGGACCAGGGCCGCCGCGCCGATCGCCGACGCCGTCGCCGCGTGCCGGGACAGTCGGACGTCCACCGCGTGCGTCGCCCGGGAGAAGAAGGCCCGGTCCAACTCCTCGCGCACGATCGGCAGGTACACCGACCCCGCGATGGCGAAGCTGGGGCCGGTCAGCACCAGGACCTCCAGGTCCATGACGTTGGCCAGGCTCCGCGCCGCCGCCGCGATGTAGCGGGCCGAGCGCTCCAGGATCGCCAGCGCGGACGGCTCGCCGCGCCGGGCCGCCCGGCTCACCGCCGCGAAGTCCGCCGACACCGAGCGGGCGCGGCCGGTCAGGCCGGCCGACCGGGACAGCGCCGGGTCCGCCCGCGCCGCCGCGACCACCGCCGCCGGTCCGGCCAGGACCTCGACGCACCCGCGTGCGCCGCACCAGCAGTCCGGGCCGTTGGCGTCCACGCAGGTGTGGCCGATCTCGCCGGCGTTGCCGCCGGCCCCGCGGTAGGTGACGCCGTTGATGACCAGGCCCGCGCCGATGCCGGTGCCCATGTAGAGGGCCGCGGAGATGGCCGTGCCGCCGATGCCGCCCGACCAGTGCTCGCCCAGGGCGGCGGCGGTGGCGTCGTTGTCCAGGACCACCGGCAGGCCGGTGGCGCGCTCCAGGGCCTGGCCGAGGGGGTAGTCCTCCCACTTGCGCATCGCGGGCGGGGTGAGGCCCATCCCGGTGGCCGGGCTCAGCGGTCCGGGGGACACCAGGCCCACGCCCAGGACCCGCTCGCGCTCGACGCCCACGCCCTCGATCAACGCCGTCACCTCGGTGGACATCCGGTTGACCACCGTCGCGGGTTCGGCCGCGCCGGCCCCCGCGCGCGAGATGCGGGCAACCACCGCGCCGCCCAAGTTGGTCAGCACGTAGGTGATGCCGGCGTGGTCGAGGTGCACGCCCACGGCGTAGCGGGAGGCGTGGTTGAGTTGGAGCAGCACGCGCCGCTTGCCGCCGGTGGACTCCGCGCGCCCGGTCTCCACGACCAGGCCCTCGTCGATGAGCCTGCGGACCACGGTCGAGATGGTCGCCCCGGTGAACCCGGTCGCGCTGATCAGGCCGACGCGGCTGATCGTGCCCGCCGCCCGGATGACGTCCAGCACCGCCGCCTTGCTGCTGGCGTGCTGGCTCATCGCGGCTCCCCCGGATCGGTCGCGTGCGTCTTAGTTCGTTCGTCGGTCGAAGGGTAGCAACTTGGCCGCCAGATGACGGCCAAGTGTTGACTTCGTTTCTTCGTTGACTTAACAATCTGCCTCAACGCGGGACCGGCCACGAGAGGAATCGACGATGTTCCTGAAGGCGAAGCGTTCACGGGCGGTGGCGGCGGGGCTCGCCGCGCTGGCCATGCTGGCCACGGCGTGCGGCGGGTCGGGCACGTCGGCCGGAGGGGACGGCACGCTCGTCGTCTACACCGGCCAGTCCGGCGACTGGCAGCTCAACTTCAACCCGTTCTCCCCGACCGCCCTGGAGGGGCCGGGCACGATCTTCGAGCCGTTGTTCTTCTACAACAACATCCGCGACGTCGAGCCGCGCCCGCGCCTGGGCAAGGCGTTCACCTGGAACGCCGACGGCACCCAGCTCGACATCGAGCTGCGCGACGACGCCAAGTGGACCGACGGGCAGCAGTTCACCGCCGAGGACGTCGTCTTCACCCTCGACATGATCACCAAGAACGCCGCGATGAACGGCACCGGCTACAAGGGCGCCGCCACCGCCGTGGACCCGACGCACGTGTCGATCAAGTTCACCGAACCGTCCTTCATGGAGGGTCCGCAGATCCTCGGCCGCATCTGGATGGTCCCCAAGCACAAGTGGTCCGGCCTGGCCACCCCCGCCACCGACGTCGTCAAGGAACCGGTCGGCACCGGCCCGTTCCAGCTCGACGAGTTCAAGCCGCAGGCGTTCACGCTCAAGGCCAACCCGACCTACTACGCCGGCGAGCCCGCGCTGAAGAAGGTCCGCTACCTGGCGCTGTCGGGCAACCAGTCCGGCGAGGCCGCGCTCAAGGCCGGCCAGATCGACTGGCAGACCGGTCCCGTGCCGGACATCAAGAACGTCGAGAAGAACTACCCGGGGTACCGGGCCATCACCATCCCGATGAACCAGGCCGCCCTGTTCACCTGCTCCAACGCCGCCCTGGGCTGCCAGGGCCCGCAGACCGACGTGGCCGTCCGCAAGGCCATCTACTACGGCATCAACCGCACCCAGGTGAACCAGCTCGCCTTCGAGAACACCGCGAGCGAGATCTCGCCCGGCGCGGCCCTGCTCGACCGCGACCGCGACCAGGTCTCCGCGAAGCTCAAGGAGCGCACCGCCCCGATGCAGGCCGACGAGGCCAAGGCCACCGCCCTGTTGGAGGGCGCCGGCTACACCAAGGGCTCCGACGGCGTCTACCAGAAGGACGGCAAGCCGCTCGCGCTGACGCTCAAGGTCGTCGCCGGCTGGACCGACTACATCACCGCCGTCGAGACCATGAGCCAGCAGCTGCAGAAGGTCGGCATCAGGATCACCCCGCAGCAGGTGTCCTGGAACGAGTGGTCCGACGCCCGTGGCCGCGGCCAGTACGAGCTGCTCATCGACGCCCTGCACCAGGGTCCCGCGCCCGACCCGTTCTACAACGCCTCGTACTTCTACAGCACCGCCACGACCGCCAAGGTCGGCGAGATCGCCAACCCGAACTTCGCCCGCGTCAGCGACCCGGCCATCGACGGGGCCCTGGCCGCCCTCAAGGGCATCGACCCGAAGGACGACGCCAAGCGGCAGCCGCACTTCGACACCATCCAGACCCGCATCGAGGAGCTGGCGCCCTACATCCCGATCCTCACCGCCGGCACCACCAGCGAGTACAACGCCAAGAAGTTCACCGGCTGGCCCACCAAGGAGGACCTGTACGCGTTCCCGGCCGTGTGGGCCCGCCCGGAGCACTCCGAGGTCTTCCTGAAGCTCAAGCCGGCGAGCTGACATGCGCTACTACGCCCGCAAGCTCGCGTTCTACCTGGTCGCCTTCTGGGCCGCGCTGACGTTGAACTTCTTCATCCCGAGGCTCATGCCGGGCAACCCGGTGGACATCCTCATGGCGAAGCTGGCCCAGCGCGGCGGCACGGTGGACCCGTCGGCCCGCCGGGCGTACGAGCTGCTGCTCGGCTCCGGGTCCGACGAGTCGCTGCTCTCGCAGTACTCCTCCTACCTGGGCGCCATGTTCCGCGGCGACCTCGGCGTGTCGGTCAGCTCGTTCCCGACGCCGGTGGCCGACATCATCGCGGAGGCCCTGCCGTGGACGCTGGTGCTGGTCGGGATCGCCACGTTCCTGTCCTTCGCGCTCGGCGTCGTCCTGGGCACGCTGGTCGGCTGGCGGCGCGGCACCTGGCTGGACAGCCTGGTGCCCGCCACCACCGTCCTCGCGGCGGTGCCGTACTTCTGGCTGGCGCTGATCCTGGTGGCGCTGCTGGCCTCCGGCCTCGGGTGGTTCCCGCTGCTGGGCGGCTACGACGTGGTGCTGTCGCCGGGCTGGGACCCGGAGTTCCTCGGGTCGGCGATCCACCACGGCACGCTGCCGGCGCTGACGATCGTGCTGTCGTCGGTCGGCGGTTGGCTGCTGGGGATGCGCAACATGATGGTGTCCACCACGTCCGAGGACTACGTGCTCACCGCGAAGGCCAAGGGGCTGCGCGACTCCCGCATCATGATCCGGTACGCGGCGCGCAACGCCGTGCTGCCGTCCGTGGCGGGGTTCGCGATCTCGCTGGGCTTCGTGGTGGCCGGGTCGATCATCACCGAGCAGGTGTTCTCCTACCCGGGCATCGGCTCGAAGCTGTTGCAGGCGGTGCAGAACAACGACTACGCCCTGATGCAGGGCATCTTCCTGGTGATCACGGTCGCCGTGCTCGGCGCGAACCTCGTGGTCGACCTGCTGTACGCCGTCATCGACCCGCGCACCCGCGTCAGCGGCTGAGCCAGGAGCGCCACCGTGACCAACCCCAGCACCGTGCCGGCCGCCGCCCCGCGCGGGTGGCGGTCGATGTTGCCGAGCCGGTCGCCCAAGCTGCTCGTCGGCTTCGGCCTGATCGCCGTGATCACGCTGTTCGGCGTGCTCGGCCCGTTGTTCGCGGGCGACCCGACGACCATCCGCGACCTCGGCCTGACCCCGCCCGGCGGCGACTTCCCGCTGGGCACGACGTTGACCGGCCAGGACGTCCTGGCCCAGCTCGCCCACGCGACCCGGGGCTCGCTCTACATCGGCCTGCTGGTCGGGCTGATGGCGACGGTCCTGTCCGCGTTGTTCGGGATCGTCGGCAGCTACGCCGGCGGGTACGTGGACGAGGCGTTCTCCCTGTTCTCCAACGTGATGCTGGTGATCCCCGGGCTGCCGCTGGTGATCGTCATCTCCGCGTTCGTGCCGGCCGACCGGCGCGGGTCGTGGACCATCGCCGTGGTGCTCGCGATCACCGGGTGGGCCGCGTCCGCGCGCGTGCTCCGGGCGCAGACGTTGTCCTTGCGCAACCGCGACTACGTGGCGGCGGCGCGGGTGTCCGGTGAGCCCGCGTGGCGGGTGATCACCGTGGAAGTCCTGCCGAACCTGTTGCCGCTGCTGGCTTCCCAGTTCGTGTTCTCCGTGGTGTACGCGATCCTGAGCGAGGCCGGGCTGTCGTTCCTCGGCCTGGGCGCGTCGAACTCGTCCACGCTGGGCACGATGCTGTACTACGCGCAGAACGGGTTCGCGTTGCAGCGCGACGCCTGGTGGTGGTTCGTGCCGCCCGGGTTGGTCATCGCGTTGTTCGGGTGCGGCCTGGCGTTGGTGAACTTCAGCATCGACGAGATCATCAACCCGAAGCTGCGGGACATCCCGAAGCGCGGCAAGGAGGTCGAGCGGGTCCCGCGACCGGTTCCCCGACCGTCCGACGACGTGGTGCTGACCGTGGCCGGGCTTTCGGTGGTCTACCGGGTCGGCACGCCGGTGCACGCGGTGAAGGACGTGTCGATCACGGTGCGGCGCGGGGAAATCCTGGGCCTGGCGGGCGAGTCGGGGTGCGGCAAGACGACCCTGGCCTACGCCGTCAACCGGCTGCACCGCCCGCCGGCCGAGGTCACCACCGGGTCGGTCACCTTCCACGACCGGGACGGCACGGACATCGACGTGCTGGCCCTGGGCCCGGAGGAGTTGCGGGCGTTCCGCTGGTCCAAGCTGTCGATGGTGTTCCAGGGCGCGATGAACGCCCTCAACCCGGTCACCACCGTGCGGGCCCAGCTCGACGACGTCCTCACCACCCACCGCCCGGAGCTGGGCAGGGCCGAGCGGCGGGCGAGGTGCGAGGAGGTGCTGCGGCTGGTCGGCGTGGACGTGCGGCGGCTGTCGTCGTTCCCGCACGAGCTGTCCGGCGGCATGCGGCAGCGCGTGATGATCGCGATGGCGTTGCTGCTCGACCCGCAGGTGATGATCATGGACGAGCCGACCACCGCGCTGGACGTGGTGGTGCAGCGGGGCATCCTGCGGGAGATCCTGCGGTTGCGCGACGAGATCGGGTTCGCGGTCCTGTTCATCACCCACGACCTGCCGCTGCTGCTGGAGCTGGCCGACCGGATCGCCGTGATGAAGGACGGCGAGGTCGTGGAGTACGCCACCGCCGAGGAGGTCTACGCCCGGCCGGCGCACCCGTACACGCGCAAGCTGCTCGACTCCTTCCCCAGCCTGACCGGCGAGCGCGGCGCGTTCGTCCGCGAGACCTCCGGGAGTGCGTTGTGACCGAGTTGGCGGCGAGGGACCTGGTCAAGGACTTCCACGTCCGGGTCGGCCTCAAGCGGGTCCGGTTGCGCGCGGTGGCCGGGGTGTCGTTCACCCTGACGCCGGGCCGGACGGTCGCGCTGGTCGGCGAGTCGGGGTCGGGCAAGTCCACCATCGCCCGCATGATCGCCCGGTTGGAGAAGCCGAGCGGCGGGTCGATCACGGTGACCGCCGACGGGGCCGCGGTGCCCGACAAGCGCTACCGGGACCACGTGCAGATGGTCTTCCAGGACCCGTTCGCCTCGCTCAACCCGTTCCACACCATCGCCCACCACCTGGAGCGGCCGTTGAAGCTGCACGGCCGCCGGCACGGCGAGGCGGAGGTCCGGCGGCTGCTCGAACGGGTGTCCCTGCCGGCGGACATGGCGCACCGCCGTCCGCACGAGCTGTCCGGTGGCCAGCGCCAGCGGGTGGCGATCGCCCGCGCGCTGGCGCCGGGGGCGAAGGTCGTGGTGGCCGACGAGCCGGTGTCGATGCTGGACGTCTCGATCCGGTTGGGCGTGCTGAACCTGTTGGCGCGGTTGCAGCGCGAGGAGCAGCTCGCGGTCCTCTACATCACGCACGACCTGGCCACCGCGCGGCACTTCTCCGACGACATCCTGGTGCTCTACAAGGGCCGCGTGGTCGAGCGCGGGCCGGCGGACGACGTGATCCTGAACCCGCGGCACCCGTACACGAAGATCCTCGCCTCGGCCGCGCCCGACCCGGACGCCCGGGGCCGCCCCCTCGACATCGACCCGGCCGACGTCGAGGAGGCGGGGGCCGCGCCCCCGTTCGACCACTACACGGCCGGGCTCAGCCGGTAGCGGTCGCCCGGAGCAGCACCAGCCGCTCCGGGTGCAGGACCGGGGCCTGGACGCCGGCCGCCGCGAGCACGCGGCCGGGCAGCACCAGGTCGCGGTCCCACCAGGGCAGCGCGATGCCCCAGTGGTGCGGGTTCCCGTCCGGCACGTCGCCGGGCGGCAGGGGGCGGACGCGGTAGGAGCGGTCCGGGTCGAGGCCGGGCAGCCGCACGGCGCCGGTCGGGCACACGTCCGACGTCGCCGTCGAGACGACCGCGAAGACCGCGTCCGCCCCGTCCCGGGCGACCACCCCGTGCACGGCCACGGCCGGGTCGGGGTGGTCGCCGTGCACGGCGACACCGGTGTGCAGGAGGCCCCGGACCTCCTTGTAGAGGGCCACCCAGGCGGTCAGGCGGTCCAGTTCCGCCGGGGTAGCGGCGGTCAGGTCCCATTCGATGCCGAAGTGGCCGAACAGGGCCGTCCCCGCCCGGAAGTCCAGGGGGTGCCGCCGGTGGGTGGTGTGCGAGGTGTCGGAGCCGACGTGGGAGCCGATCAGTTCCAGCGGCACGAGCACGTTCGTCCAGCGTTGGATGGACTGCCGCTCCAGGGCGTCGATGCAGTCCGACGCCCACACGCGGTCGGCGCGTTGCAGGATCTCCAGGTCCACCCGCGCGCCGCCCGAGGAGCACGACTCGATCTCGACGGTCGGGTGCCGCCGGCGCAGCTCGTCCAACAGCCGGTACACCGCCACGGTCTGGCCGTGCACGCCCGCGCGGCCGTGGTGGCCCGCCTCCACGAGGTCGCGGTTGTGGTCCCACTTCAGGTAGGCGATCGGGTACGTGGTGAGCAGGTCGTCCAGGCGGTCCAGGATGTGCTGGTAGGCCTCGGGGCGGGCCAGGTCCAGCACCTGCTGGTGACGGGTCCGCCGGGGCAGGCGGTCGCCGGCGCGCATGATCCAGTCCGGGTGGGCGCGGGCCAGGTCGGAGTCCTCGTTGACCATCTCCGGCTCGACCCACAGGCCGAACTGGAGGCCCAGGCCGGTGACGTGGTCCACCAGCGGGCCCAGGCCGTCCGGCCACACCTCGGCGGACACGTGCCAGTCGCCCAGCCCGCGCGTGTCGTCGCGGCGGGAGCCGAACCAGCCGTCGTCCAGCACGAACCGCTCGGCGCCGACCTCGGCCGCCTTGTCCGCCAACGCCTTCAGCCGCGCGAGATCGTGGTCGAAGTAGACCGCCTCCCACGTGTTGACCACGACCGGCCGGGGCGAGCGCGGGTGCGTGGGTCGTGCCCGCAGCCACTCGTGGAACCGCGCGGAGACGGCGTCCAGGCCCACGCCGTAGGACCCGAACTGCCAGGGCGACCGGTAGGTCTCGCCGGGTCCCAGCACGACCTCGCCGGACAGCAGCAGCTCGCCCGACCCGAGCAGCGCCACGCCCTGGCGGGTGCGTTCGCCGAACGTCCGGTGGTTGCCCGACCAGGCCGTGTGCACGGCCCAGACCTCGCCGGACCGGTTGCCGAAGCCCTCGGTGCCGGCGGCCACCAGGAAGGCCGAGTCGAACCCGGTGCGCCCGGCCCGGTTCTCCCGCACGCGCAGGCCCTGCGTGAACCGGGTCCGCTGGGGGCTGCGCTCCCGCGTCCACCGGCCGGTGAAGTCGAGGATCTCGACGGCCTCCGGCGGCACCGGCAGGGTCACCGACAGCGCGTCCACGGCGAAGTCGGAGTCCCCGGTGTTGGTCAGCGCCGCCCGCTGCCGGACCAGGCCGGAGTCGGTCAACTCGACCTCCAGCACCAGCTCCAGCCCCGCCTCGGCATCCACCGCCCGGAACGTGGTGCCCTCGACCGCCACCACCCGGAACGCGGTGGAGAAGTGCGGGCCGCCCCGGTTGCCCTCGATGCCGGGCGTCCCCAGCCACCCGGCGGACTGCTCGGGCACCACGGCCACCTCGACCGGTCCGTCCACCGCGTACCCGTGCGGTTGCGGCGCGGCGGCCAGGGCCAGGGCGTCGAGGTCCACCGGTCCCAGGTCGGCTCCCCAGTGCAGCACGCGGGGCAACGTGCCACCGCGGTGGTCGAGCACCAGGCTGACGCCCGCGGCGCGCAGGTGTGTCAGGTCGGCCACGTCTGTTCCTCTCGGCAGGGGATACTTCGTTGACTTACTTTAGTTGCTGGCGTAAGAATCGGGCTATGATCCGGAGGACCTTGTTGCACGACGGTTGGCGGCTCCGCGCGGTGGGCGGCCCGATCCCCGAGCACATCGCGAACGTCGAGGTCCCCGCCCGGATACCCGGCAGCGCGCACCTCGACCTCCTCGCCGCCGGCCTGATCGGCGACCCGTACCTGGACCGCAACGAAGCCGACCTGGCCTGGGCGCACCGCGCCGACTGGCGCTTCACCCTCGACTTCACCGCCGAGGCCGTGCGGCCGGGCGAGCGGGTGGACCTCGCGTTCGACGGCCTGGACACCGTGGCCACCGTCGAGCTGAACGGCGCGGTCCTGGGCGGCACGGCCAACATGCACCGGTCCTACCGGTTCGACGTCCGCGACCACCTGCGCGACGGCGGGAACCGGCTCGTCGTGACCCTGCGGTCGGCGCTGACCCACGCCGAAGAGCAGGAGGAGGCGCTGGGCCGGCGCGACCGCGCCTACGCGCACCCGTTCAACGCGATCCGCAAGATGGCCTGCTCGTTCGGCTGGGACTGGGGCCCAGACCTGCAGACCGCCGGCATCTGGCGGCCGGTCCGGCTGGAGCGCTGGGACACCGCGCGCCTCGCGCAGGTCCGCCCGCTGGTCACCGTGGACGACGACGGCACCGGCCGCGTCGAGGTGCACGTGACCGTCGACCGCGCGTCCGACGGCCCGCTGACCGTCGAGGCCACTGTGGACGGTCGTGCGGAGACCGCGACCGTCGAGGGCGACGGGGCCGTGCTCACCGTCCTGGTGCCGAACGCCGACCTGTGGTGGCCCGTCGGCCACGGCGACCACCCCCTCTACGACCTCGACATCACCCTGCACGCCGGGGGACCGGTCGACCAGTGGCGCCGCCGCGTCGGCTTCCGCACGATCACCGTGGACACCGCCCCCGACGACATCGGCACCCCGTTCACCTTCGTGGTCAACGGCAAGCCGATCTTCGCCAAGGGCGCGAACTGGATCCCCGACGACCACTTCGTCACCCGGATCACCCGCGACCGCCTCGCGCGCCGCGTCGACCAGGCCGTCGCGGCGAACATGAACATGCTGCGGGTCTGGGGCGGCGGGCTCTACGAGTCCGAGGACTTCTACGACGTGTGCGACGAGCGCGGGGTCCTGGTGTGGCAGGACTTCCCGTTCGCCTGCGCGGCCTACGCCGAGGAGTCCCCGCTGTGGGAGGAGGTCGAGGCCGAGGCCCGCGAGCACGTCGCCCGGCTGACCCCGCACGCCTCGCTGGCCCTGTGGAACGGCAACAACGAGAACCTGTGGGGCTTCGCCGACTGGGGGTGGCCCGAACAGCTCCAGGGCCGCACGTGGGGCCTGGGGTACTACCGGAAGCTGCTGCCCGCGATCGTCGCCGAACTCGACCCGACCCGGCCGTACGCGCCGGGCAGCCCGTACAGCCCCGGCGACCTGCACCCCAACCTCGACACCCACGGCACGCGCCACGAGTGGGAGGTCTGGAACCGCGTCGACTACACCCGCTACCGCGACTTCGCGCCCCGGTTCTGCTCGGAGTTCGGCTTCCAGGGCCCGCCGACGTGGGCGACGCTCACGACGTGGGTCCACGACGAGCCGCTGTCGCCGACCAGCCCGGCGTTCCTGCTGCACCAGAAGGCCGAGGACGGCAACGGCAAGCTGGAGCGCGGCCTCGCGCCGCACCTGCCGGTGCCCGAGGCGTTCGAGGACTGGCACTGGGCGACCCAGCTCAACCAGGCCCGCGCGGTGGCGTTCGGGGTCGAGCACTTCCGCTCGCACTGGCCGCGCACGGCCGGCGCGCTGGTGTGGCAGCTCAACGACTGCTGGCCGGCCACGTCCTGGGCGGCGGTGGACAGCGAGGAGCGGCCCAAACCGCTGTACCACGCGCTGCGGCACGCCTTCGCGCCGCGCCTGCTGACCGTGCAGCCGCGGGACGGGCGGGACGTGCTGGTCGCCGTCAACGACACCGACGCGGCCTGGACCGGCGAGGTCGTCGCGGCGCGGCGGACGTTCGCGGGCGAGGAGCGCGCGGCGGCTAAGCTCGTGCTGGACGTGCCCGCCCGGTCGGTGGCCGTCCTGGACCTGGCGCCGGAGCTGCTGACCCCGGCCGACGCGGAGCGGGAGGTGCTGGTGGCGACCACGGCGGACGCGCGTGCCGTGCACCTGTTCCGCGAGGACGTCGAACTCGCCTACGACCCGTCGCCGCTGACCGCGACCGCCGTGCCGGTGCCCGGCGGGTACCGGGTGGACGTGACGGCCACGTCGTTCGCGCGCGACGTCGCGCTGCTGGCCGACCGGGTCGCGCCGGACGCCGAGGTGGACGACGCCCTGGTGACGCTGGTCGCCGGCGAGGAGCGCTCGTTCCTCGTGCGCACCGCCGAGCGCCTGGACCCGGCCGCCCTGACCGGCCCGCCGGTGCTGCGGTCGGCGAACAGCCTGTGCGCGGTGCGGGCATGAGCACCGGTTCCGTCGGCCTGGTCCTGGCCCGCCCCGCGCGGCTGCTGGGCGCCGAGCCGTTCTTCATGGAGTTCATCGCGGGCATCGAGGAGCGGCTCGCCGAGCGCGACCAGTCGGTGCTGCTGCACATCGTCGGCGCGGAGGACGCGGAGATCGCCGCCTACCGGCGCTGGGCCGCGGGCGGCGTCGTGGACGCGGTGGTCGTGGTCAACCGGACCGTCGACGACCACCGCCCGGCCGTGCTGCGCGACCTGGGCCTGCCCGCCGTGTACGTGGGGGAACCCGATGAGCGGGCCGTGCCCGCCGTGCGCACCGACGACGCCGGGCCGGTCCGCGAGGCCCTCGCCCACCTGCTGGAGCTGGGCCACCGCCGGATCGCCCGGGTGAGCGGCCCGGAGAACCTCCTGCACACCCGGGCGCGCACCGCCGCGCTGCTCGCCGGGTGCGCGGAGGCGGGCGTCGAACCGGTGGTCGTCGAGGGCGACTACTCCGAGGAGTCCGGCGCGAAGCTCACCGCCGCGCTGCTGGACGCCGTCGAGCCGCCCACCGCGATCCTGTACGACAACGACGTCATGGCGGTCGCCGGCCTCGGCGTGGCGAAGGCCAGGGGCGTCGCCGTGCCCGAGCGGCTGAGCCTGGTCGCCTGGGACGACTCCACGCTGTGCCGGCTGGCCTCGCCCGCGCTCACCACCATGAGCGTGGACGTGCACCAGTTCGGCGTGTCGGTCGCCGAGTCCGTGCTGGAACTGATCGACGGCTCGCCGGTCACCGAGCGCTGGTCGCCGACCGCGACCCTGGTGCCGCGCGAGAGCACCGCCCCGCCTCCCGCCTGAGGAGAACCATGAGCCACACCGCCGCGCCGACGCGGTACGACGCCATGCCCTACCGCCGGTCCGGCCGCAGCGGCCTCAAGCTGCCGGCGGTGTCGCTGGGCCTGTGGCACAACTTCGGCCATGACAAGGCGTTGGACACCCAGCGGGCGATCCTGCGCCGCGCGTTCGACCTCGGGGTGACCCACTTCGACCTGGCCAACAACTACGGCCCGCCGCCGGGGTCGGCGGAGGAGAACTTCGGGCGGCTGTTCGCCGAGGACCTCGCGCCGTACCGGGACGAGATCCTGATCTCCACCAAGGCCGGGTACCACATGTGGGAGGGCCCGTACGGCGAGTGGGGCTCGCGCAAACACCTGGTGTCCTCTTTGGACCAGTCGCTGCGCCGCCTGGGCCTGGACCACGTGGACATCTTCTACCACCACCGGCCCGACCCCGACACGCCGCTGGAGGAGACGATGGCCGCGCTGGACCACGTCGTGCGGCAGGGCAAGGCGCTGTACGTGGGCATCTCGAACTACTCGGCCGACCAGACCCGCGCCGCCGCCGCGATCCTGCGCGACCTGGGCACCCCGCTGCTGATCCACCAGCCGTCGTACTCGATGGTCAACCGGTGGATCGAGGACGGCCTGCTGGCCGCGCTGGACGAGGTGGGCGCGGGCAGCATCGCGTTCTCGCCGCTGGCGCAGGGCGTGCTGACCGACCGCTACCTGGGCGGCATCCCCGAGGGGTCGCGCGCGGCCGGTCCCAGCCCGTTCCTGGGCAGCGCCAACCTGGACGAGGCGACCCTGGCCAAGGTCAAGGCGCTCAACGACATCGCGGCCCGGCGGGGACAGACCCTGGCGCAGACGGCGATCGCGTGGGTGCTGCGCAGCGTGACCTCCGCGCTGGTCGGCGCGTCGAGCGTGCGCCAGCTGGAGGACAACGTCGCCGCGACCGGCAACCTCGACTTCAGCACCGCGGAACTGTCCGACATCGAACGGGTGCTCCGTGGCTGAACCGCTTGCGGCACACCGTTTTCTGTCCTGTTTGTCATCTTGCCCCGACCCGACTTAACCGGTTAACTCGACTCATGGCCCCCGCACACGACCCGCTCGCGCTCGCCATCGACGTGGGCGGCACGAAGCTCGCCGCGGCGCTGGTAGCCCCGGACGGCACGATCACCGCCCGCCGCACCACCCCGACACCCGCCGGCGCGGGCGAGGTCGTGTGGCGGGCGTTGGCCGAGATCGTCCGCGACCTGCTCGCGGGGGACCCGGTGCTGGTGGGCGCGGGCATCGCGTCCGCCGCGCCGATGGACCTGCGCACGGGCACGGTCAGCCCGGTGAACATCGGCGGCTGGCGCGGGTTCCCGATCGTGGAGCGGGTGGGCGGGCTGGTCCCCGGCCTCCCGGTGCGGCTGGGCGGCGACGCGCAGTGCATGGCGCTGGCCGAGTACCACCACAACACCGGCCGGGGCAGCCGGTGCCTGCTCGGCATGGTCGTGTCCACCGGGATCGGCGGTGGTTTCGTGTTCGACGGCAAGGCCCACTTCGGCACGGCCGGCAACGCGGGCCACGTCGGCCACTTCGTCGTGGACCCGGCCGGCCCGGACTGCCGTTGCGGCGCGAAGGGCTGCGCCGAGGCGATCGCGAGCGGCCCGTCGATGGTCCGGTGGGCGGTGGACCAGGGGTGGCGTCCGAGCGGGCGGGCGGACGGCGTGGCCCTGGCGGCGGCGGCACGGGCGGGTGACCCGGTGGCGCGGGCGGCGTTCGACCGGTCCGGCGCGGCGGTCGCCCACGTGATCACGGTGGCCGCCGCGCTGTGCGAGATCGACCGGGTGGTGATCGGCGGCGGCGTGGCCCAGGCCTGGGACCTGCTGGAGCCGGCCGTGACCGGTCCGCTGGCGGCGTGGCCCGGGTTGGAGTTCATGCGGGCGGTGGAGGTCCGGCCGGCCACGCTGGGCGTGGACGCCGGTCTGATCGGCGCGGCGGCTTTGGTGGGTGACCGCACGCCGGTGGCGCTCTGACATGCGCGCCCTGGACACGACCATCCGCGACTACCACTGGGGCTCGCGCACGGCGTTGGCCGATTTGCGGGGCGAGCCGCCGAGTTCGTCGCCGGAGGCCGAGCTGTGGGTGGGTGCCCACCCGTCCGCGCCTTCGCTCCTGAGGGGCGCTGGGACCCCGTTGGACCGGTATGTCGCCGGCGACCCGGTGGGTCTGTTGGGGCGGGAGGCTTTGGCTGCCTTCGGTCCTCGGTTGCCGTTCTTGCTGAAGGTGCTGGCGGTGGAGACGCCGTTGTCGCTCCAGGTGCACCCGGATCGTGAACAGGCCAGGTCGGGACACGCGACGGGTGTCTTCGGGGACGACCGGCCCAAGCCGGAGATCTTGGTGGCACTGACGGAGTTCGAGACCCTGGCCGGCTTTCGCGACCCGGCGGAGACCGTGGTCCTGCTGGACTCTTTGGGTGCGGCTTTCGGGCCCTTGCGCGACTTGGTGGCGGCGGGGAACTTGCGTGGCGCGTTGCGTTGGGCGCTGCACGAGTCGGTTGACCTGGTGGACCCGCCTGTTTGGTTGGGTTCGGTGGCCGCGGCTTACCCGGGTGATCCGGGGGTGATAGCGGCGCTCCTGTTGAACCACGTCACGCTTCGGCCGGGTCAGGGTGTTTACGTGGCGGCGGGTGTGCCTCACGCCCATCTGCGTGGCACGGGTGTGGAGTTGATGGCGGACTCCGACAACGTCGTGCGGGCCGGGTTGACGTCCAAGCCGGTGGATGTGGGGAGGGTGCTGGAGCTGGTCGAGTTGACGCCCGGCCTTGTCCTGGACGGCGAGATCGTTGGTCCTTTGAGGACTTATCCGACGCCGGAACCCGAGTTCAGGTTGCACGCGGTCTTGCCCGGTGCCGTCCTGCACGATCAGGGGCCGCAACTCTTGTTGTGCGTCAAGGGTTCTGTGGAGTTGGCGCGCGGCGGTGACCAGTTGGTGCTGTCTGCCGGGGAGGCGGCTTTCCTGCCGCACGGCCACAAGACGCGCGTGGCTGGGGACGGGCAGGCGTACTGGGCCACGACGGGTGCGGCCGGGTCGCCGGCGGCGGGTGCGGCGGTCGGTTGAGCGCCGCACCCGGTCACCCCCTACTGGAAGATGACGTCACTGCACAGGTAGTAGGCCTGGTCCATGTGGCTGGCCTGCCAGATCGTGAACACCACGTGCCGTCCGGTCCGGCTGCCCGCGTTGACCTGGGCCTGGTAGAGGCCCGTGGTCGGGTAGCGGCCGGTGGAGGTCACCAGTTCCAGGTTGCTCCAGCTCAGCGGCTGGGTGGTCGGGTCGAACCCCTGGCGCGTGATGTAGACGCGCAGGTAGTCCGCGCCGTGCCGGGCCTGGTCGGTGATGGTGAGCGTGAACTGGCGCGGCTTGGTCGCGGCCTGCCAGGGGCCGACGGCGTCCAGCGCCCGGTATCGGCCGGCCTCGGTGAGGCCGCCGCTGCAGAGCTGGCCGTTGGGCAGCGCGCCCTGGTGGTTGCCGCCGACGCCGTTGCGGTACAGGCCGTTCCAGTTCCACATGGCGTTCGGGTCGGTCTTCCAGGCCTGCGCGCACATCGGGTCGGTCTGACCCATGTTCGGGTTCAGGTGGTCGCTGCCCCAGCGCTGCCAGCAGCCGTAGTTGCGCGAGGGCGGGTCGGTGACGGACCCGTGCGCGCCGGCCACGCCGGGCGTGATCAACGCGACCAGCCCGGCGGCGAACACCGCCAGCACCGCCGAGACGACGCCGAGGCCCCGGAAACCGCGTCTGAAGGTCATGTGTGTCCTCCACGATGAGGATGTTCAATGACTGGGAGCGCTCCCAGTTCCTCAAGGTAGCTGACTCGTCACCAACTGTGAACCCCGTTCTCCTGTCGAGACGCTTCGCTTCTCCGGACGCTTCGCTCTCTTCAAGCTTGACGCGCTTCGCGCTCTCAAGCCTGACGCGCTGCGCGCTCTCAAGATCAAAAGCGCCTCGCCGGCGGGCAGGCCCCCGGGGGTGGAAGGGCGTCGGTTCGTTCCCCGTACGGCCTGCCG
>NZ_JBEZBW010000083.1:0-36878 GCF_040647305.1 Saccharothrix sp. NPDC042600
GTCGCGGCGAGCCCGGACGGGCGGGTGGCCGCGTCGGCCGGCGGCGACGGCGCGGTCCGGCTGTGGGACACCACCGACCCGCACCGGCCGGCCGAGCGCGCGACGATCACCGCCCACGCGGACAAGGTGTGGACGGCGGCGTTCAGCCCGGCGGGCCGGGTGCTGGCCACCGCCGGCGAGGACCGGGTGGTGCGGCTGTGGGACGTGCGCGACCCGGCGCACCCCGTCGAGGTCGCCGCGCTGCCCGGCCACGCCACGGCGGTCGTGTCGCTGGCGTTCTCCGCCGACGGGTCCGTGCTGGCCTCCGCCAGTTCCGACCACACCGTGCGGCTGTGGGACCCGGTCGGGCGGCAGCTCGGCGTGCTCACCGGGCACACCGACGTGGTGACCACCGCGTCGTTCAGCCGGGAGGGGCGGGTGCTGGCCACGTCGAGCTGGGACCGCACGACCCGGCTGTGGGACGTGGCCGACCCGGCGCGGCCGGTGGAGCTGGCGGTGGTCACGCACCCCGGCCGGCCGTGGCACGTCGCGCACGGGCCGGGCGGTGCGCTGGCCGTGGTGGGCGACGACCGCAAGGTGCACCTGTTCGACGCCACCGCCCCGCGTTCACCGGTCAAGGTCGCTTCGCTGCCCGCCGACAACGCGCACGCCGTGGCGTTCGGCCCGGGGCTGCTGGCCACCGCGCACCTGGACCGGACCGTGCGGCTGTGGGAGCTCACCGGTCCCCACCCCCGCGAGCTGGCCGTGCTGCGCGGGCACACCGGACCCGTGGTGACGGTCGCGTTCACCCCGGACGGCCGCACGCTGCTCTCCGCCGGGTTCGACCGCACGGTCCGGCTGTGGGACGTCCCCGGTCCCGTGCTGGGCGGGCACGAGGCGGGCATCGCCGCCGCCGCGTTCGCCCCGGACGGCCGCACGCTGGCCACCGGCAGCGGCAACGGCGTGCTGCGCCTGTGGGACACCACCGACCCGCGCCGGCCGCGCCCGCTGGCCCGGCTGACCCCGACCACGTCGGTGATCAACGCCGTGGCGTTCGACCCGACCGGGACCCTGCTCGCGGTCGCGAGCCTGGACCGGACCGTGCGCCTGTGGGACGTGCGCGGCCGGTCGGAGGTCGCGGTGCTGACCGGGCACGGCGACTCGGCGCAGGCCCTGGCGTTCAGCCCGGACGGCCGGGTGCTGGCGTCCGGCGGCGCCGACCACTCGGTGCGCCTGTGGGACGTCCCCGGCAAGCGCGAACTCGCGGTGCTCACCGGCCCCGCCGACCCCGACAACGTGGAGTCCGTGGCCTACAGCCCCGACGGCCGCCTGCTCGCCGCGGCCACGTCGGGCCGGGCCGTGCGCCTGTGGGACCTGACCGGCGAGCCCCGCGAACTGCCCGCCCTGACCGGTCACACCGACAGCGTGAAGTCCGTGGCGTTCAGCGGGAACCTGATCGCGACCGGCAGCGCCGACCACACCGTCCGCCTGTGGGACGCCGGCGCCCGCGCCCAGCTCGCCGAACTGGCCGCCCACACCGACACCGTCCACTCGGTGGCCTTCAGCGGCCACACCCTGGCCACCGCGAGCGCCGACGGCACCGCCAGGCTGTGGGACGTCACGACCCCGGGCCGGCCCGCCGAACTGGCCGTGCTGACCGGTCACACGGCCCGCAACTACGTGGCGGCGTTCCACGACCACACGCTGGCCACCGCCGGCGAGGACCGCACGGTCCGCCTGTGGGAGACCGACACCGGGCACGCGGCGCGGTGGGTCTGCGCCAACGTGCCCGAGCCGGGCCGGGAGGAGTGGCGGGAGCACTTCGGCGACCTGCCCTTCCGCTCCCCCTGTTGATCAGCCGCGCAGGGTCGTCAGGTAGACCGCGCGCACGGCGAGGGTGCGCTCGACCTCGTCGATGATCGGGGCGAAGAACTGTTGGCGGTGGTCGGCGTCGCTCATCGACGTGATGGCGAAGTACATGCTGCCGAACGCCGCGAACAGGGTCGCGTTGCGCAGCAGGGCCACCGGGATGCCGGGCAGCAGCTTGGAGAACGTCGGCGCGTCGCCGATCCACTGCTCCGCCGTCGCGGGCGTGACCACGATCAGGCCCAGCACCAGGAAGAACGCGAACAGCGCCAGCCCCACCACGGCGGCCTGCACGAGTTGGCGGGTGGCCAGCATCAGCAGCAGGTTGCGGTTCTGGCGGCCGTTGAGCGGGGTGGCGCGCAGGGGTTCGGCGACCTCGACGCCGGCCAGCGGGGTGCCCTGGCAGGCGGCGGCGAGGCGGTCGGGGCGCAGGTCCTGCTCGACGCGGCCGATCTCGTCGCGCAGGCGGGCGGCGGCGGCCAGCACGGTGATCGCGCTGAACAGCAGCACCACCAGGGTCAGCCGGAACCAGCCGAGGTTGTTCATCGCCTGCCACAGCTCGCCGGTGAAGAACAGGAACAGGGTGACGAACAGCATCGCCGGCAACGCCCGTCCCAGCAGCCGCACGCTGTTGCGCAGGTCGTTGACCGCGTGCCGGACCGCGCGGCGCAGCAACGTGCCGAAGCCGTAGGTGGCGGCCAGCGCCGTGGCGGCGAACACGGCGGCGAAGAAGATCACGAACCCCAGCAGCCCCACCGCGCTGCCGCCCGGCGGCGTGATGGTGTCGTCCACGGCCAGTTGCAGCAGCGGAACGGCCAGCGGCATCGCGGCGTACACGGCGAGCACGACCAGCGTGGCGGTCCTGGACAACCGCGGCAGCCGCCGGACGAACAACCGCAACGCGACCCAGGTGGCCAGCGTCGCGAGCAACACGCCGGCCAGCAACGCCCACCGCTGCCCGCCGGCCGACCGCAGCGGCACCAGCCACACCAGGCTCGCCAACGTGACCAGCCCCAGCGCCGGCAACATCCGCGGCAGCACGTGCCGGCGGAACCCGTACCCCTCGATCATCGTCGGCGTGCCGTCCCGCACGAACCAGTTCTCGGCGGCACGGACCCGGCGGGCGCGGACGGTGTTCGACGGCATGGCCGGAATCATTCCATCGTGGACCGACCGCGTGGCTGCGGCTCGGGAACGACCGGCCACAGCACCCGCGTGACCTTTACCTCCGCAGGACCACCTTCAGGACGCGTTCCTTGCTGTTGTTCGGAACGCTGTCCTTGTCGCCCTTGGTGCTCGTGGTCAGCCACAGGTCGCCGTCGCCCGTCGGTTCCACGGTGCGCAGCCGCCCATAGGTGCCGTTGAGGTGCTGTTCGGGCTCGCCGAGCTGGTCGCCGTTGATCGGAACGCGGTACAGACGTGCGCCGCGCAAGCACGCCACATAAAGGACATCCTGGACCACGGCGATGCCGCTGCACGACGCTTCAGAGGTCTTGTAGGTGCGCTTCGGCGGCACGTAGGCCGGGTCGTTGCACGTGCCCGAAGTGCCCTCGCAGCGCGGCCAGCCGTAGTTGCCGCCGCGCACGATGAGGTTGGTCTCGTCCATCACGAAGTTGCCGAACTCCTGCTGCCACAACCGACCCCGCGAGTCGAACGCCAGGCCCTGCGGGTTGCGGTGGCCGTAGCTCCACACCGGGGTGCCGAAGGGGTTGTCGGGCGGGACCGTGCCGTCCGGGGCGATCCGCAGGACCTTGCCGGCCAGGCTGCGCACGTCCTGGGCCGTCTCGCGGCGTTGGGCGTCGCCGGTGGCGATGTAGAGCTTGCCGTCGGGACCGAAGCGCAGCCGGCCGCCGTTGTGGTACTTGCCGCGCGGGATGCCGCTGATCAGCACCTGTGGCGGGCCGTTCAGCGCGCCATCGGTGTAGCGGATGCGCACTACGCGGTTGTCGGTCGCCGTGGTGTGCATGATGTAGAGCCACGGGTCGGCGGCGAAGTCGGCGGCCACGGTGATGCCCAGGACACCGCCCTCGCCCTCGGTGCCGGCCGCGCCCGGCACCGCCCCGACGCTGGCCTTGGCGCCGGTGGCGGGGTCGAGCCGGACGATGTCGAGCAGGTCGCGGCGGCTGTAGAGGACCGCGCCGCCGGGCACCGCGGTCAGGCCCCACGGCAGGTCGTCCTCCGAAGCCACCTCCGTGACCGAGCAGATGGGCTCGGCGCACAGCGGAGCCGCCGCGGCCGGCACCGGCCCGACACCCGCGGCGACGACCGTCACCGCGGTCGTGAGCCTCCTGAACACCGAGCCGGCCTAACGCCGCGCCGGACCGCGCGCAGCGCCGCTCAGCCGGCGGTCGATGGCCGTGGTGTACGCGCGGTGCAGTTCGCGGGCCATGCTCTTGCCGGCGGCGTGGAACAGTTCCCGGTACAGCGCCGGACCCGTGTTGACGTCCACGACCACCGGCCGTCCCTCGTGGCAGATCACGTCGAACCCGACCAGCGGCAGGTCGAACGCGCCCCGTGCCGCCCGCAGCAACTCCCCGTGCGACTCCGGCACCTCCCGGTACCGCACGCTGCCGCCGGCCCGCGCCGGGTCGTAGACCTTCCACGCCGTGTCGCTCCACCGGACGTGGCGGTCCACGTCCTTGCTGAACGCGTAGGCCACCTCGTCGCCGACGAACGTCACGCCCAGCCAGTCCCCCGGGCTGTTGGGGTAGAAGCGCTCCACCAGGAAGCTGCGCCCCGACGACACCTCCGCCACCCCGCGCACCCGCGTTTCGGTCGTCTCGGCGTCGAGGTAGCCGACGATGTCGCGCAACGTGGTGAAGCTGTCGAGGAACGTGACGCCCCAACCGAAACACCCCCGCCGCGGCTTGAGCACCCCGCGCCCCCACTCGGCGAACACCGGCTCGACGGCGTCGAGGTCGCGCGCGCCGACCAGGACGCTGTCGGGAACGGGCACCCCCGCCCCGGCCAGCGCCAGGTACGCCCAGTGCTTGTCGAACGCGGCGGCGATCTCGTCCGGGTCGGGGATGACGACGGTGTCGCGCTTGAGCGTGAGCAACGCGTCCAGGTCGTAGCTGCCGGGTTTGCGCGCGAAGTCGACGTGCCACACGTACACGTCCAGGTCGCTCAGGCACACGTCCCCGCAGTACACCCGTCCGCGCCGGATGAACGACCGCCGGAAGTCCAGCCCGTGCGCGAACTCCAGCCCGTCGGCGGCCTCGAACAGCCGCATCAGCTCGCGGTGCTCGTCCGGCGCGACGACCCCGCCGTCCGCGCCGGCGACCGGCAGGAACGTCCCGACCCTCACCACCGCTCACCCCCTCACCGGCTCCAGTCTGTCCAGAACGGACCGACCCGGCCGGGTCGTCACCCGAAAGAGGACGCGGGTTACACCGGTTCGGGTTCCGGCGGCGGCACGGGCTGGGCTTGCGGAGGCGCGTATCCCACGCACGGCCGGCCGTCCTGGACGCCGCCGGGCTGGTCGCGGGCAGCCGGTCCGGGCGCGGGGTGTGGAACCAGCCGCGGGTCACGCGCCCGGTCGGCTCCCCGCGTCGACCGGGCGCCGGTGGGCGGCGCGCTTGCGCAGCGCGTTGACCGCCGCGAGGACCAGGCCCAGCCCGAGCAGCACCGAGCCGCGCACCCACGTCCCCGGCTCGACCCGGGTCACCAGCAGCAGGCACGAGCCGATGCCCAGCACCGGCACCACCGTCGGCACCCGGAAGTGGTCGCCGTCGCCCGGGTCGCGGCGCAGCACCAGCACGGCCGCGTTCACCGCGAGGAACACCACGAGCAGCAGCAGGACCAGCGTGGTCGCCAGGGTCTCCACCTCGCCGGTCAACGCCAGGACCAGGGACGCGCCGGACGTGGTCAGCGCCGCGACCCACGGCGTGCGGCGGACCGGCAGGACGCGGCCCAGCGGGGCGGGCAACAGGCCGTCGCGGGCCATGCCGTAGGCCAGGCGGGAGGACATGATGCCGGTCAGCAGCGCGCCGTTGGCCACCGCGACCAGCGCGACCAGGCTGAACAGCCACTCCGGCACGCCGCCCGCCACCCGGACCACCTCCAGCAGCGGCCCGCTGGAGGAGGCCAGCCGGTCGGTCGGCACGGAGGCGCTGGTCACCAGCCCGATCAGCAGGTAGACGACACCGACCGTGGCCAGCGCGCCGAACAGCGCCCGCGGGTAGGACCGGCGCGGGTCGCGCACCTCTTCGGCGAGGTTGACCGAGGTCTCGAAGCCGACGAACGAGTAGTAGGCGAGCACCGTCCCGGCCAGGACCGCGCTGAACACGCCCTGCCCGGTGTCCAGCTGCGCCAGCCGGGCCGGGTCGGCGTCACCGCGCAGCACGACCCACGCGCCCAGCACGATCACCACGACCAGCCCGCCGAGTTCGACGCAGGTGGCGACGGCGTTGGCGCGCAACGACTCCTTGATCCCCCGGATGTTCAACGCCGCCAGCGCGGCCAGGAACACCACGACCACCAGGACCGTCGGCACGGACACCAGCGCTCCCAGGTAGTCCCCGGCGAACGCCCGCGCCAGCGCGCCCACCGACACGATCCCGGCGGCGAGCATGCAGAACCCGACCAACGAGCCCGCGGCGTCCCCGAACGCCCGCGTCGCGTAGTGCGCCGACCCGCCCGCACGCGGGTACTTGGTGGCCAGCTCGGCGTAGGACCCGGCGGTGAGCGCGGCCAACGCGAGCGCGGTCAACAGGGGCGCCCACACCGCGCCGCCCACGGCCCCGGCGATCGAGCCGACCAGCACGTACACCCCCGCCCCGAGGATGTCCCCGAGCACGAAGAAGTACAACAACCGCCCACTGACCGCCCGCCTCAGCACCTCCGCCATGCCCGCTGCGGTACCCCGAACCCCCACCCCCGAACCCCGCTGTGACCAGCACGACCACCCGCTGACGTCGCCCGATCGGGGGCAAAGCGCCCCGGTCCGCCAGGTACCGGTGAGAAGCTGCCCACCGAGGGGGATGCACATGAGACGTCTGCTCACCGCCCTGGCCGCCGCCTGTCTCGCCGGCACGGCCCTGGTCGCCACCGCGGGACCCGCCGCCGCGGCCGTCACGTTCCCGGCCCGCGAGGTCAAGGCCCCGCCCGGCGGCACGCAGAGCGTCATCGAACTGGGCTCCGTGCCCCTGACCATGACCGCCACGCAGACCGCGTACGTCCACTCGACGTTGCGCGTGAACAACGCGTCGTCCCGGACGTTGATCGACAACGAGGTCCGCTGCACCGGCCCGAACGGCTGGAAGAAGAACGTCGTCATGGGCCAGAACGTGCTCGCGGCGACCCCGGACAACCCGGCGAACCTCAAGGACATCAACGTCACCACGAGGTTCCTGGTGCACCCGGGCGCGGCCGGCACGGTCACCTGCACCACCTACCTGCGCACCGCCAGTCTCGCCGCGACCAGCTCGCCGGTGCAGCTGGTCGGCGGGTCGATGCGCTTCGCCGACGCGAGCGTGGCCAACACGACGACCGGGGTCCCGATCCAGGCCGATGACGGCGACGACGTGTCGCGGGGCCGGGTCATCGCGCTGAACTCCACGGCGACGCCGGTCCGCGAACCGTCCATGCCGCTGTTCGACACGGCCCCGGTCACGGGCCTGAGCGTGTTCGGCGACATGGAGCTGATGGCCTGCTACCCCGAACCCGCCGGCTACGACTGCCCGAGCAACTCCGTCGACGTCCGGGTGACCCTGTTCGTCAACCAGTGGAAGCGCGACGGCACCCTGTGCAAGACCGACAGCACCACGGTCTCCACCACGGTCCGCCGCGACGTGCACCACCAGGTGGTCCCGCTGAACCTGCTCTTCCCGGCGGCCACGGGCGGTGACTGCGTCCCGCGGTTCAACTTCTACGTGAAGACGGACTGGCTGAGGGGCTCGACCGCGGCGGTCCAGATGGCGGCCGGCGGCCTGACCGACACCACCGGCTCGACCACGACCCACGCGGCCGTGATGAGCCACGCCTTCGCCGTGGCGTACTGACCCAATCCCACCTCGAAGGTCCGCGACCTCCCGCGGGCCTTCGAGGTGTGCGCCCGGGACGGGGCGGACGAACAGATCGGCTCCGACGAACAGATCGGCTCCGCGGCGGCCGGCTCCCCGATCGGGCGGTCGGGTTCACCGGGCAGTGGGAATTCGGTTGGCCCTGTGGCAGCAGGTCCAACGGCACCGTCTACTGGGGGCCAGGTGTCCTGAGGAGGAACGATGTTCAAGCGCATGCTTCTGGTCCCCGCCGTCGCGCTGGCCTTGGCCGGGGTGGTCGCTCCGCACGCCGGGGCGGCGGCCCGGGATTACGGCGACTGCATGGACATCGCCGTGGGCGAGAACGACGCCGATCCGTGGATCGCCGACGACGCGTGCAGCTCCAAGGAACTCACCACCTGCTACCGCATCTTCCGCGACGAGTACGGCCGGCAGCAGTGGGCGCTCGACGCCTGCAAGGCGCGCAACTCCTGAAGGACCGTCAGATCAAACCGCGTTGGCGCGCGACGACGACAGCGTCGCGGCGCTGGCTCACGCCCAGCTTGCGGTAGATGCCGCGCAAGTGCGTCTTCACCGTGTTGACCGACACGTACATGGAGTCCGCGATCTCCTCCGCCGTCCGCATCGACGGCAACTCCACCAGCAACGCCCGCTCCCGCGTGGTCAGGGCTTCGGGTTGGCCGGTGGAGGCGGTGGGGACCGTGGTCATCACCGCGGTGGCGAAGCGGTCCAGGCGGCCGAAGCGGCCGGCGCCCCGTGCCAGCAGGTCGCGGACGGGTTTGCCCGCGTTGAAGAACGGTCGCAGCGCGTGCAAGGGTTCCGCTGCGGCCAGCGCTTTGCGTAGCGCGTCGTGGGCCTGTTGCGGGTTCCCGTCCCGGGCCAGCAGCGCCACCTCCAGGACCCAGGCGTCCACCAGGGTTCCGGGCACCACCGCGGCCGACTCCCCGCGCAGCACGGGTTCCAGGCACTTGCGGGCCTGCGCGGCGCGGCCCCGGTGGGCCAGCAGCACGGCCTGGACCAGCGCGTGCTCGGCGGACTCGCCGGTCAGCGACTCCACGTACGCCGCCAGGTCGGCCGCCCACTGCTCCTCCCCCACCCGCAACGCCATGCGCTGCGCCGTCGGCACGACCTCGGCCACCAGGTGCGGCGACACCTGCCGGTCGGTGAAACCCCGCCACCGCTTCCACAGCGTGGACACCACCGCGTGCGGGTCGTCGGCGCGTTCGAACGACGTCGTCGCGCGCACCGCCGCCACCGCCAGGGCCACGGTCCGGTCCGCCGCCTCCGGCAACGCCGCGACCGCCCGGCCGGCCATCGCGCGGGCCGTGGCGTCGTCCAGGCGGCGGTGGGCGTCGGCGGCCAGGACGGTGTGCACCACCGCGCTCGCCGGGCGTTCCTCCCAGCCGTGCGCGGAGATCACGTCGAACGCGCGGTCGGCGTGGTGGGCCACGGCCTGGGGGTCGCCGTTGAGCGCCGACGCGACCGTCAAGTGCGCCAGGCACTCCAGCGCGGCGTGGTCGAACCCGCCGCGCACGGCCGCGTCCAACGCGTGCCGGAGGTCCTCCTCGGCCTCGGTCAGGCGACCGGTCCACAGTTCGGCGACGCCGCGCTCGCGGCGCGACAGCACGTCGAGGGCGTCGTTGCCGGTGCGGCCCGCCGGTGTCGCGGCCAGGGCGGTCAACGCCGGGGCCAGGTCGCCGTGGAACCGGGCGCGCTGCAGGCGGACGGCGGCGTGCAGCGCGCGCATCCGGTCGGAGGTGAGCGCGCCGTCGGCGATGTGCCCGAGCAGCCAGTCCACGGCGGCCAGGTCGCCCGCGTCCACCGCCGCCGCCGCGCCGACCAGGGCGGCCGGGGTCCGCCCGACCAGGGTCTGGGGCGCGGCGGTGAGCAGTTCGTGCAGGCGCGGCCCGTGGCCGCTCAGGACCTCGGCCAGGCCGTCGCGGCCGACGACGTCCGCGGTCAGGTCGGGGCGTTCCCCGTGCACGGCGTGTTCCAGGGCGTCCAACGGCCGGCCGTGGTCGCGGTGCCAGGTCGCCGCCGCGTGGTGCAGGCGGGCGCGGTCGCGGGGGCGGACGCGGTCCAGTTCGGCGGACAGGTGGTCGCGCAGCAACGGGTGGCACCGGAACCGCACACCGTCCTCTGTGGACACCAGCGCGTGCCGGCGGGCCAGCTCCTGGAGCAGGCGGCCGGCTTCGGGCTCCTCGGCGACGGCGGCGGCGAGGTCGGCGGAGACCTCCGCGCACACGCTGGTCGCCACCAGCAGCGAGCGGGCGCGGTCGCCGTGCGGGGCCAGCACCTCCTCGGCGAGGTAGTCGGCGACCGCGGGCAGCGCGCCGGTGAACTCCGTCGGTGGCACGGACCCGGTCAGCGCCAGTGCCGCCAGCCGCAGCCCGGCGGTCCAGCCGTCGGTGACGCGCAGGACGTGGTCCACGTCCCGCGCGTCGAGTCTGAGCTCGTGGTGGGCCAGCAGGTGCTCGGTCTCCTCGCGGGTGAACGCGAGGTCCCGCTCCCCCACCACGCGCAGCCTGCCCTCCAGCAGCAGCCGGGACAGCCGCAGCGGCGGCACGTGCCGGCCCGCCAGCAGCAGCCGCAACGGCTCGGGCGTGTGCCGCACGAGCAGCTCCAGGCCGCGCAACGCGGTCCGGTCGTGCAGCAGGTGCACGTCGTCGACCACCAGGCGCACCGGGGCGGCGAGGTGGTCCAGCGCGGCGATCAGCAGCGCCGGGAAGTCCGGTCCGGACGGCGGCGGCAGGTCGGGCGCGTCGCCGCCGAGGGCCTCGGTCAGCGCCTCGCGCACCGCCGACCACAGGTAGGGGGCGGTGTTGTCGTGCGGGTCCAGGGTCACCCAGGCCACGCGCCCGGTCGCGGGGCGGCGCGCCCACATCGCGAGCGCCGTGGTCTTGCCCGCGCCCGCCGGTCCGGTCACGACGGTGACCGGTGGCGCGGCGGAGGTCGCCGCGGTGTGGGCGTCCAGCAGCGCGGTGAGCCGGTGCCGGTGCACCATGGGCGCCTCGGCGAGCGGGACGCGCAGTTTGGGCGGCGCCACCGGGTGGTCGGCGCCTTCTGTGTCTTGCCGCTCCGCCATCTCGTCGCCTCTCTGCTCTGCCTGCGTGCCGGTTGATCGGGTGCGGCGGGTGCTGACGATCATCGGCGGTGTGGTCACGGGGCTTCCTCACCCTCGGCGGGTGACGCTTGATCCGTTCTGGCACAACGGTTGCCCGAGATAGGCGAACGGAGCCGCCGGCGCGGCGCGATCGCCCGCCCGGCGGCGTCCGAACGGGTCTGCGCTGTGACGGTGATCACGCCACTGTGGCCGGTCGGGTCGTGGCCGGCGTGCCCCGCGCGGACGACGAGGTCGCGGCCAGGCGCAGGCCGGCCGCCGTGCCTCCGGTCAGCCGCACCAGGTCGGCGAGGTCCGGCGAGGACAGCGCGACGCCGTGCGCCGTCAACAGTTGCCGCGCCTCGTCCTCGGTGAACGCGAGGTCGGCCGCGCCGATCTCGCGCAACCGGCCGTGCGCGCGCAGCCACGGCCGCAGCGGCGAGGGCGTGCGTCCGGCGAGGACCAGACGCAGCGACGGGTGCCGGGCCAGGGCCGCGAGCAGCCGCGCCGACGGGCGTCCGGCGAGGACGTCCACACCGTCCAGTGCCAGGCACAGCGCGGGGCCGCCGCGGCGCGGCCGGGGCACCAGCCACACCAGCGGCGACCCGCCCGCGCCGGCCACGGCGTCGTGCACGGCCCGGCTGAACGCGGCGGGCTCGCCGTGCGCCGGCGTGAGCGGGACGACGGCGACCGGCGAGGCGTCCCCGGCCACCCGGTCGGCGCACCGCGCGGCCCAACTGGTCAGCAGCGCGGTCTTGCCCGCGCCGGCCGGGGCCCGCACCAGGGTGACCCGGCCGTCGTCGCGGTCGAGCGCGGCGAACAGCCGTTCCCGCGCGAGCAGTCCGGTCACGGGCACGACGGCACCGCCGGGACCGACGGCTCGGCCAGGGCGGCGGCCAGCCGCAGCACGGTGCGCGGCACGGCGGCCAGCAGCACCGCCGCCGCGACCACCGCGCCGCCCGCGCCGCACGGCAGCCGACCCGCGTGCCGCTGCGCGACCAGCGGCACCAGGGCGATCAGGACGCAGAGCAGGACCAGTCGACGCCGGCCCCCGGACGCACGTGCCACGCGGTCACCCCCGGTCAGGCGTCGGCGAACATCTCGCGCAGGGAGCGCTCCTGCTCCGGCGAGAGGTTGGTGAACAGCAGTTCCGGCGTGCTCGGCCCGGCGAAGGCGTCGCGGACCTTGTCCAGCACCGCCCCGGAGGTCAGGACGAACAGCGCGGACGTGCCCGGGACGACCCGGTCGCGCACCTCGCGCAGCAGGTCGTCGTCGATCCCGACGTCCACCAGCTTGCCGCCGGCCGCGCCCGCCGCCGCGCCGACCGCCGCCCCGAGGAACGGGACCAGGAACAGCAGGCCGAACAGCAGCCCCCAGAACGCGCCGGTCAGCGCGCCGCGCCCGACCAGGTCGTGCAACTGGCGGATCTTGGGCTTCTTGCGGTCGTGCGGCCAGGTGACGACGGCGGCGTCGTGCACCGCGACGAGCCGGCTCTTGGCCAGCGACTCCAGCGTGCGGGCGGCGTGGTCGGCGCCCTCGGCGGTGTCGAACTTCCAGATGGTCAGCGTTGCCATGTCAGCTCTCCGATCTCCGGTCCCAACGCCGCTCCGGCGCGGGTGAGCACGTCCGCCGCCGCGCGCAGGCGGGCGACGACGCGGTCGTGGTGGCCGTCCAGCTCGGCGGCCCGTTGCCGGGCGCGGGCGACGACCCGGTCCGCCCGTTGCCGGGCGGCGGTGTCGTGGGCGGCCAGGGCCGCCAGTGCTTCCGCGCGGCGCGCGGACATCGCCAGTTCGAAGTCCTCGCGCACGCGGGCGGCGCGGTCGGCCAGTTCGCGCCGCCGTCGTTCGGCCTCGGCGGTGACGGCGTCCACCTCCGACCAGGCCCGCTCGGCGGCGGCCCGGGCTCGCCCGACGATCGCGTCCGCCTCCGCGTGCGCCAGCCGCACGACGTGCCAGGCGCGCTCCTCGGCGCCGTCGCGGTCCAGCGGGGTCCGGCACACCCGGTCCAGCCGGGCCCACAGCCGGCGGTTCTCCCGCCGCTGGGCCTCCAGCCGGTCGGCGAGCAGGTCGGCGCGGCGCAGCGCCGCGTCCCGGTCGGCGGTCAGCAGCCGCACGTCGGCCTCGGCCTCGTCCACGTACCGCCGCACCTGGTCGCGGCGGTACCCCGGCCACGCCACGTCGAACGCGATCCGCAGCGGCACCAGCTCGCCGGTCACGAGGGCACCACCGCCAGCGGGTAGCGGCACAGCGCGCCGACGCCCGCGGGCAGCGCGCCGGGCCGCAGCACCCGCACCGGCACCCCGCCCAGCAGCGCCGACCGCACGGCCACGTCCACCGCCGGCCCCGACCGCCACGCGACGTGGGGCCGGTCGAGCACCTGGCGGGCCGACGCGCCGAACCAGCCGGTGGTCGGGTCGGCGACCGCCCGGTCCACCAGCAGCTCCCGCACCCGGCCGCGGGCCAGGGCCGCGAGCGTCGGGCCGACGCCCCGCACGACGTGACCGGGGACCGCGGACCGCTCGTCGAACTCGGCCACGCTGCGCGCCGCCCACAGCCGCGCCGTGGACCGCGCCACCTCCGCCAGCCGGTCCGGTCCCGGTTCGCGCACCCGCCGCACGGTCACGTCCGGCCCGAACTCCGCCCGCAACGCCTCGGCCAGCCGTTCCCCGCCGTGGACCACGACCAGCCGCGCGCCGCACCGGTCCACCGCGTCCCGGCACGCCGCGACCGTCGCCCGCGGCCGGCACCACACCGACTCGCGCCCGGACGCCGCCAGCCCGCCGGGCACCGACGCCACCTCGACGCTCGCGTGCCGCGCGTCCACCACGACGCACGCGGGGCGTTCCTGCGCCCACGCCACCAGCGGCAACACCCGCGCCGGCGCGCCGTACCGGGCGGTGTCGGGACCACGCCGGCCCGGCATCGGGTACACCGCCGGCACGTGGCCGCCGTCGGCGAACACCGCGACCGGCGTGTCCGGCTCGTCCGGCACGGCGACCAGGAAGTCCACGACGGTGGCCTCGTCCGCGCCGGCCGCGCGCAACGCGTCGACCAGGGCGGCGGCGCGGTCGCCCCACGGCGCGTCCGACTGTCCTGTGTAGACGGAGGCGACCGGGTGCAGCGGGCGGACCACGTCGGCGAGCCGGTGCGGTCCGAGCAGAACGGGTGTGCGCACGGGAGTTGCTCCTCACGGGAGGGGTGTGGGGGTCCGGTGGCGCCGGACCGACGCGCGCGGCGCGACGACCCGCGCCCCGACCGCGGGCCGTCCGCCGCGCGTTCCGCGACGACCGGACCGGCGCCACCGGTGCGGCGGGGACCGAGACCGCGAAGCCCCCCGAGGCCCGCGCCGCCCCACCAGCGTCACGACGGCGACCCCGCCGGGGCGACACCCGTGGCGGGTGAACGCGCACGCCGTCCCACCCGACGCGGGTGAGCCGCCGGCGTCGGCCCCGGTGCGACCGTCACGGCGGACCGGGCGCGACCGTGCCCGGCGACCGGGACCGCGGGTGGGCGGAGGCGTGCCGCCGCTTCACCCGGAGAGGGTGAATATGCGGCGTGGAGGAGGGGTGGCGCCGTTGGCGCTCGCGCAGTTCGTCGCGAGCTTCGCCGCCACCACCATGACGGTGTCCATCAGCGCCATCGCGGACGGGTTGGCCATGCCGGTCTCCGGCGTCCAGGCCACGATCACGCTGTTCACGCTGGTCATGGCGGCGTTGATGGTGCCCGGCGGGAAGTTGACCGACGTGTGGGGGCGCAAGCGGTGCTTCATCGCGGGGCTCGCCGTGTACGGGACGGGGGCGCTGGTGGCGGCGCTCGCGCCCGGACCGTGGGTGCTGTTGCTGGGCTACTCGGTGCTGGAGGGGGTGGGGTCGGCGCTGATGATCCCGCCGGTCTACGTCCTGGTGACGGTGCTGTTCGGCGAGGTGGCCGACCGGGCGCGGGCGTTCGCGGTGGTCAGCGCGGCCGGCGGGGTGGGCGCGGCGGCGGGGCCCTTGCTGGGCGGGCTGCTGACCAGCGCGTTCGGGTGGCGCACGGCGTTCCTGTTCCAGGCGGCCGTGGTGGCGGCGATCCTGGTGGCGGCCCGGGGGCTGCGCGATCCGGGACCTCCCGCCGCGCGCCGGGACGGGCCGCCGGCGCGGTTCGACGTGCCGGGCGCGGTCCTCTCGGGCACGGGGTTGTTCCTGGTGGTGCTGGGCGTGTTGCGGTCGGGGTGGGTGCTCGTCGGGCTCGGGGTGCTGGTGTTGGGCGCGTTCGGGTGGCACATCACGCGCCGCCGCGACCCGCTGTGCCCGCCGGAGCTGTTCCGCGACGCCGGGACCGTGCTCGGACTGGCCACGCAGGTGGTGCAGTGGCTGGTGCTGCAGGGCGCCTTCATCGTCCTGTCGGTGTACGCGCAACGCGTGCGGGGGCTGGACGCGGTGGGCAGCGGGCTCGCCCTGGCGCCGGCCACCGCCGGGGTGCTCGTCGCCGCGGCCGTCGCCGACCGCCTGGCCCGCCGCCTGCCGCTGCGCCGGGTCGTGCGGGTCGGGTTCGCGGTGACGGTCGCCGGGGTGGCGCTCCTGGTGGCGCCGGTGCGGCACGACTCGGGGTTCGCGGCGTTCCTGCCCGGCCTGCTCCTGCTCGGGGTCGGGGTGGGCACGATGCTGACCGCGTCGGTGACGCTGGTGCAGTCGGCGTGGCCGGGCCCGGCGCAGGGCGCGGTGTCCGGGGTGTCGCGGGCGGTGTCCAACCTCGGGTCGTCGTTGGGCACGGCGCTGGCCGGGGCGGCGGTGGCGGCCACCACCGCCGGCCCCTACGCCTCGGCGCTGGCGGTGTTCGGCGGGCTGGCGGTGGTGGGGTTCGGCCTGGCGCTGTTGCTGCCGCGTCAGCCGTCCTGACCGGAGATGCGGCGGCGGCGTTCCTCCACGGCCCGGACGACCAGCCGGGCCACGCCGCCGACCAGCACCACGCCCCCGCACATCTGGACGGTCACGGCGAGCCGGGCCGCGCCCGTGACCGGCGCGATGTCGCCGAACCCGACCGTGGCGAACACGGTGACGGCGAAGTAGGCCGCGTCCAGCCGGTCCAACGGCTCGCTGAACGCCCCGGCGTCCACGGTGGACAGCGCGTGGTAGGCGTTGGCGAACACCAGCACGAACAGCACCGCCAGCACGACCAGCGCGCGGACGCCCCGCCGCACGGGGTGGCGGGACCGGCCGATCGCCCGCAACTGCCACAGCAGCGCCAGCGCCACGACCGCCAGGCCCGCCACCACCGCCCCGGTCACGGGAACCGGGCCCCCGCCGCGGTGAGCCGGTCCAGCGCCGGCTCGTCCAGGGCGTCGCGGGTGAGCAGCACCAGCACCGACGAGCCGCGCGTGACGTGCCGCCGGCCGGCGCGGACGGCGTCGTCGGACAGCCCCGCCCGGGTCAGGCACGCGGCCAGCAGCCCGACCACCGACCCGACCACCGCGCCGAGCACGGGGGCGAGCAGCGGCAGGCCCGCCACCAGGCCCCAGAACGCGCCGGCGAGCACCGCGTCGCCCACCACCCGGCCGGGCCGGCGCACCTCGGGCAGGGCCTGGTCGGGCAGCCACGACACGACCGCCGCGTCCTGCAGCGCGTGGTGCCGGTCGTGCAGCAGTTCCAGGGCGTTCTCCGCGCCGTCCGGCGCGGGGAACCACCACGTCGTCACCACGGCCACGCCGCCGCACCACCCTCCAGCGCCCGGTCCAGCGCGACCGCGGCCTCCACCAGGGCCAGGTGCGTGAACGCCTGCGGGAAGTTGCCCAGGTGCGCCCCCTCCGGGCCCAACTCCTCCGCGTACAGGCCGACCTCGCCCGCGTGCGTCAACGCCTTCTCGAACACCAGCCGCGCCTTGGCCGTGCGGCCGGAGCGGGCCAGCGCGGACACGTAGTCGAACGTGCACAGCGAGAACGTGCCCTCGACGCCGTCGAGCCCGTCCGGCGAGGCGACCGGGTCGTAGCGCAACACCTGGTCGTCGAGCACGAGGTCGCGCTCGACGGCGTCCAACGTGGACAGCCAGCCCGGGTCGTGCGGCGCGACGAACCCGACCCGGGCCAGCCGCAGCACCGACGCGTCGAGCACGTCGGAGTCGTAGCGCTGCGCGAACGCCCGCCGACCCGGGTGCCAGCCGTGCCGCCACACCTGCTCGTGGATCGCGTCCCGGGCCGCGCGCCACCGCTCGACCGGCGCGGGCAGCCCCTGCTCGGCCGCGATGCGCAGCCCGCGGTCGAACGCGACCCAGCTCATCACCCGGCTGTAGACGTGGTCGTGCCGGCCGCCGCGGGTCTCCCAGATGCCCTCGTCGGGCTGGTCCCAGTTGCCCGCCAGCCAGTCCAGGACCCCCGACAGCGCCCGCCAGCCGCGCCGCCCGACGCGCAGGCCGTGCCCGTGCGCCCGGTGCAGGGCGTCGAGCAGTTCGCCGTGGATGTCGAGCTGGAGCTGGTCGCCGGCGGCGTTGCCGACGCGGACCGGGCCCGAGCCGCGGTAGCCGGTGAAGTGGTCCAGCACCCGCTCGGGGACGTGCGGCGAGCCGTCCACCCGGTAGAGCACCTTCAGCGGGCCGTCGCCTTGCTCGTACCGGTCGGCCAGCCAGCGCGCGAAGGCCGCCGCCTCCTCGGTGAACCCCAGTTCCAGCAGGGACGACACGGCGAAGGACGCGTCACGCACCCACGTGTAGCGGTAGTCCCAGTTGCGCTCGCCGCCGACGCGTTCGGGCAGCGCGGCCGTGGGGGCGGCCACCATCGCGCCCGTGGGGGCGTAGGTGAGCAGCTTCAGCGTGATCGCCGACCGGTTCACCGCCTCGCGCCAGCGGCCCCGGTAGGTCGACCGGGCGAGCCAGCCCTGCCAGAACGCGACCGTCCGCGCGAACTCCTCCTCCACCTCGGCGACCCGCACCGAGCGCGGCGGGCCGCCCGGGTTGGTCTCCAGCACGATCCCCCGCACCTGGCCCTCCGCGAGCGTGAGGACGCCGTGCAGGTCGTGGTCGGCGCGCAGGTCGGTCAGGCGCGGGTCGCCGGGTTCGCGGACGGTGTGCAGCACCAGCGTGGTGTCGAGGTTCTCGAAGACCGCGCCGTCGTCGGTGAGCACGGTCTTGTGCGGGCCGGTGCCGTACTCGAAGCGCGGCACCACCTCCAGCGCGAAGTCCACCTTGCCGCGCACGCACCGGGCCATGCGCACGAGCTTGCGCCGGTTGGTCGCGGTCGGACCGGCGGGCGGCATGAAGTCCACCACCTCGCCCACGCCGGTCGGGGTGGTGAAGCGGGTGATCAGCGCGGCGGTGTCGGGGAAGTAGAGCTGGCGGCCGGGCCGCCGGTCGCCCGCCGGGCCGATCCGGCAGTGCCCGCCGCGCTCGCGGTCGAGCAGGGCGGCGAACACGCTCGGCGAGTCGAACCGGGGGACGCACCACCAGTCCACGGTGCCGTCCGCCGCGACCAGGGCCGCCGTCTGGAGGTCGCCGACCAGGCCGTGGCCCTCGATCGGCGGGAAGTCGTGCTCTTGTTCGGTCATGCGGACGACGCTGTCCGCCCGCCGGCGCTCCGGCCTCACCCGGCACGGGCGAAGATCCACGCCGCCTCCCGCCGGCACGGTGCGGCTCGACGGAAGGAGGGCCGATGGCGGACCAGGTGGTGCGGGGCGGCTCGACCGGCGCGGCGGGCGGCTCGACCGGCACGACGGCGGGAGACGCGGCGGGCGACCCACCCGGGTCGGGGGTCGGCGTGCCGCGCGGGTTGGCGTTGTTGTCGGGGTGCGCGTCGGTGGTGGTCGTGGTGGCGGGGGTGCGGGCCGCCGCTTGGCTGGTCACGCCCGCGCTGCTGGCGTTGGTGGTGGTGATCGCGGTCGGTCCGGTGCGGGCGGCCCTGCGCCGCCGGGGCGTGCCGCGGTGGGTGGAGACGACCGGGACGGTGGCCGTGGTCTACGGCGTGGTCGTCCTGTGCGGACTGGTCGTGGCGGTGTCGGCGGCCGAGTTGGGCGGGATGCTGCCCGACTACGTCGAGCGCGGGCGGGAGTTGCTCGCGCGCGGCTCGGACGTGCTCGACCGGGTGGCCGGTGAGCCGGGGCGGGTGCGGGCGTGGGTCGAGTCGCTGGACACCGCACGGGTGCTGACCGGGCTGGGCGCGCTGCTGGGCGACGTGGCCGGGCTGGCGACCAACCTGGTGTTCCTGCTGGCGCTGCTGTTCTTCCTCAGCGTCGACGGGGTGGAGGCGCGGCTGGCGGAGCTGTCCGCCGACCGGCCCCGGCTGGGCGAGTCGCTGCGCCGGTTCGCCCACCGCACCCGCCGCTACCTCGTCGTCACCACGGTGTTCGGGCTGGCGATCGCCGCCGTGGACACGGTGGCGCTGTGGGCGTTGGGCGTGGGTCCGGCGCTGTTGTGGGGGCTGTTGTCGTTCGTCACCAACTACATCCCGAACATCGGGTTCCTGCTCGGTCTCGCGCCGCCGGCCGTGCTGGCGCTGCTGGAGCACGGCGGCCGGCGGGCGTTGCTGGTGGTCGTGGTGTACGTGGTCGTGAACTTCGTCGGGCAGTCGCTGGTGCAGCCCCGGTTCGCGGGTGGCGCGGTCGGGTTGTCCACGACGGCGGCGTTCGTGGCGCTGGTGTTCTGGGGCTGGGTGCTGGGTCCGCTGGGGATGGTGCTGGCCGTCCCGGCGACCCTGCTGGTCTCCGCGGTGCTCGTGGACGTCGATCCGCGTGCCCGGTGGGTGACCGCGTTGGTGCGTTCCGCCCGTGACGGGTGAGGAAATCCGGCCCCGCGGCCACGAGCGTGGTCGGCGTGATCCACCAACCGGAGGGAACCGACATGGCAGAGCAGACGTGGCCCAGCCGGCCGAGGGCGAGCGCGTGGACCGGCTGGATCGGCTTCGCGGCCATCATGATGATCGTCATCGGGTCGTTCAACGTCATCGAGGGCGTGGTCGCGCTGTTCGACGACGAGTACTACGTGGTCGGGCCGGACAACGTCCTGGTGCTCGACCTCACCGGCTGGGGCTGGGCGCACCTGGTCATCGGGGTGCTGATCGCGCTCGCCGGGGCCGCGCTGCTGACCGGCGCGGCGTGGGCGCGGGTGGTCGCGGTGGTGTTCGCGGCGCTCAACGCCGTGGTACAGCTGGGTTTCGTGTCCGTGCAGCCGGTGTGGTCGACCATCGTGATCGCGCTGTGCGTGGTCGTGGTGTGGGCGGTCGTGGTGCACGGCGACGAAGTGGGCGGCGCCCGGTGACCGGCGCGGAGCGGCAGCGGCTGGAGGAGGCCGAGGCGGGCGTGCCGTGGCGGCGCTGGGGTCCCTACCTGGCCGACCGGCAGTGGGGCACGGTGCGGGAGGCCCGGTTCGGCGGGGACGCGTGGTCGTCGTTCACCCACGACCAGGCCCGTTACCGCGCCTACCGGTGGGGCGAGGACGGGTTGGCGGGCGTCAGCGACGACAAGCAGCGGCTGTGCCTGGCGCTCGCGCTGTGGAACGGCGTGGACCCGATCCTCAAGGAGCGCCTGTTCGGCCTGACCAACGCCGAGGGCAACCACGGCGAGGACGTGAAGGAGTGCTACTTCCACCTCGACGCCACGCCGACCGCGTCCTACCTGAAGATGCTCTACAAGTACCCGCAACGGGAGTTCCCGTACGCGGACCTGGTGTCGGTCAACGCCGCGCGCGGCCGGCACGACCCGGAGTACGAACTCCTGGACACGGGGATCTTCGACGACCACCGGTACTTCGACGTCGTCGTGGAGTACGCCAAGGCGGGCCCGGAGGACGTGCTGATGCTCGTCACCGCGCACAACCGCGGGCCGGAGCCGGCGCGCCTGCACGTGCTGCCCACGCTGTGGTTCCGGCACACCTGGTCGTGGGCGGGCGGTGCCGAGCGGCCCACGCTGGTCGACGCCGGCGGCTCGCTGCGCGCGGACGGCGCGGGCCTGGGCGCGCGGCGGCTGTCGGTGGACCCGCCGGCGTCGTTCCTGGTGACCGGCAACGAGACCGACGACGAACGGGTCTTCGGCTCGCCCAACGCGTCCCCGTTCGTCAAGGACGGCATCGAGCGGGCGGTCGTGCGCGGTGACATGACCGCGGTGGACCCGGGCGGTGTCGGCACGAAGGCGGCGGCGGTGTGCGTGCTGGACCTCCCGGCGGGCGGCAGCGGCACCGTCCGGGTCCGGCTGGCCGACCGGCCGGCCGGGTTCGCCGACTTCGACGCCGTGTTCGCGGCCCGCCGCGCCGAGGCCGACGAGTTCTACGCCGACGTGCTGGCCGGCGACCTGAGCGACGACGAGCGGGTGGTGGCGCGGCGGGCGTTGGCCGGGATGCTGTGGTCGCAGCAGTACTACGAGTTCGACGTGGAGCGGTGGCTGACCGAGCGCGGCGAGGACCCGTTGGGCCCGCCGACCACCCCGAACCACCTGTGGCGCCACCTGGTCGCCCGGGACGTCATCGCCATGCCCGACGGCTGGGAGTACCCGTGGTTCGCGGCGTGGGACCTGGCCTTCCACGCGGTGGCGCTGGCCGTGGTGGACCCGGCGCTGGCCAAGCGGCAGTTGGAGTTGTTGTTGGAGCGCCGCTACCAGCACCCGACCGGGCAGGTCCCGGCCTACGAGTGGAACTTCGGTGACGTCAACCCGCCGCTGCACGCGTGGGCGGCGCTGTTCGTGCACGACCACGAGAAGGCCGTGCGGGGCCGGGGCGACCGCGCGTTCCTCGCTCGGGTGTTCCCCAAGCTCCTGCGCGACTTCGACTGGTGGCTCAACCGCAAGGACCCCGGCGGGCGCAACGTGTTCCAGGGCGGGTTCCTCGGGCTGGACAACATCGGCGTGTTCGACCGCAGCGCCCCGCTGCCCACCGGCGGGCACCTCGACCAGTCCGACGGCACCGCGTGGATGGCGCTGGCCTGCCAGAGCCTGGTCCGGATCGCGCTGGAGCTGGCCGCCGACGACCCGGTGCACCTGGAGCAGGCGCAGGCGTTGCTGGAGAACTTCGCCTGGATCGCCGCCGCCGCGCGGCACGTCGAGCTGTGGCACGAGGAGGACGGGTTCTTCTACGACGTGCTGCGCCGCCCCGACGGCAGTTCGGTGCCGCTGGAGGTGCGTTCGGCGGTCGGGCTGGTGCCGCTGGCGGCGGCGACGGTGGTGGACGGCTCGGTGCGGCAGCGGTTCCCCGGGCTGGTGCGGGGCGCGGCGGAGTTCCTGGACCGGCACCCGGCGGTGACCGCCGCGCTGTGGCGGCACGGCGAGCAGGCGCACGGGACCGGTCCGGTGCTGTTCGCCCTGTTCGACGAGCAGCGGTTGCGGCGGATCCTCGCGCGGATGCTCGACGAGGAGGAGTTCCTGAGCCCGTACGGCATCCGGTCGCTGTCCAAGTGGCACCGCGACCACCCGTACGTGTTCACCGTGGACGGCCGGGAGCTGCGGGTGTCCTACCTGCCGGCCGAGTCCGACAGCCGGATGTTCGGCGGCAACTCCAACTGGCGCGGGCCGGTGTGGTTCCCGGTCAACGTCATGCTGGTGCGCGGGCTGCTGAACCTGCACGAGCACTTCGGGGACACGTTCAAGGTCGAGTGCCCGACCGGGTCGGGCCGGTGGGCGACGCTGCGCGAGGTGGCCGAGGAGATCTCCGACCGGCTGGTGCGGCTGTTCCTGCCCACCGCGGCCGGGCGGCCCGCGCACGGCGGCCGGGAGCTGCTGCGCGACGACCCGCACTGGCGGGACCTGGTGCTGTTCCACGAGTACTTCGACGGCGACACCGGGGCCGGGCTGGGGGCGAGCCACCAGACCGGGTGGACCGGCACGGTGGCGTTGCTGCCGCTGCTGTTCCGCGGGGCGGTGCGGCGATGAGCCCGCAGCCGGTCGTGCACGAGGTGAACACCGCGCTGTGGCTGGCCGACCTGGGCCGCGCTCTCGGGCGGCCGGTGACGTTGGGCGAGGTGCCCGACGAGGCGTGGGACGCCGTCGCGCGGCCGGGTGTGGACGCGGTGTGGTTGATGGGCGTGTGGGAGCGCAGCACGACCGGGTTGGCGCTGGTGGACATCGACACGCGGCGTTCGTTCCGGCGGGCGCTGCCCGACCTGCGACCGGAGGACGTGATCGGGTCGCCGTACTGCGTGCGCCGCTACGAGGTGGACGAGCGGTTCGGCGGGCGGGACGGGTTGGCGCGAGCACGTGCCGCCCTGGCCCGCCGGGGTGCGCTGCTGGTGCTGGACCACGTGCCCAACCACGTCGCGCCGGACCACCCCTGGGCGTCGTCGCCGGAGCTGGTGGTGCCCGGCGACCGTGCGGAGGACCCGGCGGCCTGGGCGGTCGTGGCGGACCACGCCGTGGCCCGGGGTCGGGACCCGTACTTCCCGCCGTGGCCGGACGTCGTGCAGCTGGACGCCTTCTCCCCCGCGCTGCGCGAGGCGACCGTGGAGGTGTTGTCCGACATCGCCGACCAGTGCGACGGGATCCGCTGCGACATGGCGATGCTGCCCACCAACGAGGTGTTCGCCCGCACCTGGCGGGGCCGCACCGGCCCGCCGCCGGAGGACGACTTCTGGCCGACCGTGCTGGCGGGTCTGCGCGCCCGGCACCCGGACGTGCTGATGATCGCCGAGGCGTACTGGGACATGGAGTGGACGTTGCAGCAACAGGGTTTCGACCTGTGCTACGACAAGCGCCTCTACGACCGCCTGACGGGGTTGGACGTCGCCGGCGTCCGCGCCCACCTGCGGGCGGACGTGGCCTACCAGTCGCGGCTGGTCCGGTTCCTGGAGAACCACGACGAGCCGCGGGTGGCGTCCCGGCTGCCGCGCGCGGCCGTCCCGGCGGCGGCGGTCGTCCTGGCCACCCTGCCCGGCGCGACCCTGTGGCACGAGGGCCAGTTCGAGGGCCGGCGCGTCCGCCCGCCGGTGTTCCTGACCCGTGCCCCGGACGAGCCCGCCGACCCGGCCCTGGCGGCGTTCCACCACCGGCTGCTGGCGGCCGCGCCGGGCGTGCGGACGGGGAGGTGGCAGCTCCTGGAGGCCGCGGGCTGGCCGGACAACCGGACCTGCGAGAACCTCCTGACCTGGTCGTGGACCGCGCCGGGGACGAGCCACGTGGTGGTCGTGAACTTCTCGCCGGTCACGTCCCAGGGTCGGGTGCGGCTGGACTGCGCTCCCGGCCCCACGCGGCTCACGGACGTGTTGAGGACGGAGACGTTCCACCGCGACGGGGGCGAGCTGTCTGCCGAGGGCCTCTTCGTGGAGCTGCCGCCGTGGAGCCACCACGTGCTGGAGGTGACCGCCGCCTGACGGGTGGCCGGGTGTGCCCGGTGTCACGTCGGGCGCTGTCACGTTCGCGGGGGCGAGCGGTGTCTTGGGAGGCATGTCGGAACACAGGACAGCGAACGCCGACCGGCCGGGGTCGGAGCCGAGCGAGCACGTCGAGCGGTTCACGTTGTTGCGGCCGTTGTTGTTCACGATCGCCTACGAGGTGCTCGGCTCGGCGACCGAGGCCGACGACGTGCTGCAGGACAGCTACCTGCGGTGGGCCGAGGTGGACCTCGCGGCCGTGCGGGACACCAAGTCCTACCTGGCGCGGCTGGTCACGCGGCAGGCGCTCAACGCGTTGCGGGCCGGCGCGCGCCGGCGGGAGGACTACGTCGGGCCGTGGCTGCCCGAGCCGGTGCTGCTGGACGACAACGACGCGTCGGTGGACGTGGTGCTCGCCGAGTCGGTGTCGATGGCGATGCTGGTGCTGCTGGAAACGCTCACACCCGACGAGCGCGTGGTGTTCGTGCTGCGCGAGGTGTTCGGGTTCAGCCACCACGACATCGCCGCCGCCGTGGGCAAGTCGGAGGCGACGGTGCGCCAGGCCGCGCACCGCGCCCGCTCCCACGTCCAGGCCCGGCGCAAGCGGTTCGAACCGGTCGACGCCGCGGTCACCGCGCGGATCACCGAGCAGTTCGTCACCGCCGCCACCACGGGCGACTTCGACGGCCTGGTGACGCTGCTCGCGGAAGACGTCACCTGGACCGCCGACAGCGGCGGCAAGACGACCGCGGCACGCCGGCCGGTGGTCGGCGCGGACCGGGTCGCCGGGTTCATCGTGGACCTCTTCCGCTGGCGCGGCCCGACCATGCGCCTGGAAACCGTCAACTGCAACGGCGCGCCCGCGCTGGTCGCCTACGTGGACGACCGGCTGGAGGGCGTGTTCCTGCTGGAGATCACCGATGGGTTGATCGGCAACTTTACGCCATCCGCAACCCGGACAAGCTCCTGACGCTGGCCGTGCCGCGTCGGCTGAGCCGGTGAGAGGGACCCCGATGACGCAGTTGCCGTGTTCGATGTCGAGTCCTTGGAGGTGACCTGGTGAGCGAGCGGATCCGTTCCACCGCCTACTGGTCCACGACGGTCGTCGTCCTGTTCGAACTGCTCGCCGGAGGGGCGTGGAACCTCACGCGGATCGACTGGGTCGATGCCCAGCTGGTCCACCTGCACTACCCGCCGTACTTCGCTTACGTCCTGGGCGTGGCGCACCTCGCCGCCGCCGTCGTGATCGGGCTGCCCGGTCTGGGGCTGCTCAAAGAATGGGCGTACGCGGGGATCTTCCTCCTGTGGTCCGGTGCCGCGGTCTCGCACCTGGCGGTCGGCGACACGCTGCTGTCGTGGGGGCCGCCGCTGATGTTCCTGGCGTTCGGCGTCGCGTCGTGGGCGCTGCGGCCGGCCGGCCGCAGGCCGGGCCCCGCGCCGTCCACCTCGCGGGCGTGGGCCGGGTCGGTCGGGCTGCTCGTCGCCCTGACCGTCGTCTCGTTCCTGTCCCTGCCCGCCGCCGACGACTTCACCAGCGACTGGCCGAAGCAACGCGGCTGGGTCACCGAACAGTAGCTCTCACTTGAAGGAGAAACCGTGGTCTTCACCAGGATCGGCGCGGCGGCACTCGTCGTGCTCACGGCCGCCGGCTGCGGCGTGGCCCAGGGCGTGCCGGAGGCGCCGGCCCGGGAACGGGTCGAGGTCCTCGAACTCGGGGTGCGCAACGACCAGTACCAGGCGTTGGACTTCGGCGCACCCGGCGTGAGCCTGGGTGACATGGACGTCTACTCGGGCCAGGCGGTCAAGGACGGCCGCGAGGTCGGGTACGGCGGCGGGTCGTGCCAGGTGATCTCGGTCGCGGGCGAGGAGGTGACCATGCAGTGCGTGATCACGATGGACCTGGAGAACGGCTCGGTGACCATGCGGTCCCAGTGGACCAGGGGCGCGAGCCCGCTCGACATGGCCATCACCGGCGGCACGGGCACGTACCGCAAGGCCCGCGGCACGGTCCGTTTCTGGGACATCGGCACGCCCGACGAACGCGCCCGCGCCGAGATCATCCACTGACCCGTCGCGTTGCTCCGCACCCGGCCGCGGTGACCGGGTGCGGAGCGCGGCCGTCACACGAGCTGTTCGGACGGCTCAGGCGCGGTCTTGGTCCTGCGGCGCGCCAGCAGGGCGTCCACGACCAGGAACCCCAGCAGGCTCAAGCCGAACAGCGGCACGAACCAGCCCACGCCGGCCGCGACCACCAGCACGGCCACCAGTCGCGCCCGCGGCACCTTGCGCCACTGGCCGCGCGGCACCGGGCGGCCGAAGCCGCGGGTCGGGCGGCGCCGCCACCACATCCGGTAGCCCAGGACCACCAGCAGGACCAGGCCGATCCCCAGCGCCAGCAGCACGAGCTGGTTGACCAGGCCGAACAGCACGCCCATGTGGGCGTCGATGCCCCACCGGGTCAGCTTGGCCATCAGCGGGTAGTCGGCGAACCGGACGTCGTCCACCACGACACCGTCGGCGACGGCGACCGCGTCGACCTGCGTGGGCCAGCCGCGCTCGATCTCGGCGACCTTCCACACGCCCTTAGTGGGCAGGGTGATCTCGACGGCCCGCGCGTCGATGCCGGCGGACCGGGCCACCCCCAGCACGGTGTCCACTTCGGACGGTGACGTGCCGGTCGGGGTGCCGCTGGTGTGGCCGGCGTGGTCGCCGGAGCCGGTCGTGCTCAGCGCCGGGGTGGTCCAGCCGAAGGTCTCGCGCAGGTCGGCCACGTTCTCCCCGGCGTACTTCGACCAGGCCAACCCGGTGGCGGACAGGAACAGCGCGCCGACCAGCACCCACAGGCCCAGCACGGCGTGGCGGCGCACGGCCGCCTTGGGCTTGGCCGCCCGCCGCCGGGCGAACCACAGGACCACGCCGCCCAACGCGACCACCCACAGCCAGGACGCGGCCAGCTCGCTGTAGACGCGGCCGAACTCGCCGAGCAGCAGGTTGCTGTGCACCTGGTCGAGCACGGTCCGCAGCGGCAGCACGCCGCTGGACCCGTAGGTGACCAGCTCGCCCACCACCGAGCCGGTGCCGGGGTCGACGAAGACCGCGAGCCGCTCGGACTCGCCGAGCGAGTCGGCGGTGAACAGCACCCGGGTGGTGGCGCCGGGCTCGGGCGCGGGCCGGACCGCGACGAGCGTGGCCGACGGCCGCGCCGCCACCGCCGCCTCGACCTGCCGCGCCAGCGGGACGGTCCGCTCGGCGGCGGGGACGGTCAACTGCTCGGAGTACAGCCAGGATTCCAGTTGCGGCGTGGCCGCGTAGAGGACGCCGGTCAGCGCGGCGATGAGCACGAACGGGCCGACGAGCACGCCGGCGTAGAAGTGGAAGCGCAGCACGAGGCCGCGCCAGGACGTTGTCATGGCGAAAGCTCCTCAGGGTGTGCGGTAGCGCCACCGGTCCACAGAGGACGGTGGTGTGACTGGCTCGCTCACTTCCTCAGGAGACGGGCGGCCCGCGGCGCGGCACGGTGCGCCGGCGCGACACCTCGGACAACGGCTGCTCGGGGTGCCCGGCGATCGGGATGCGCAACGGCGCGACCGCCGGCGGCGGCGACAACCGGCGCGGCAACACCGACGCCAACGCCGCCGCGACCCGGAACACCGCGCGCTCCGCGCCGGTCAGCGCGACGACCACGACGGCCGTGGCGAGCGCGTGCGCGGACAGCATCGACGGCGACGGCAGGACCGCGCCGGGGTGGCGGCTGACCACGGCCAGGAACACATGCATCGTGACCTGCACCGACACCACCAGCGCGACGATCTCGCCGAACCCGACCTGCCGGTCGGTCAACGGCCCGCAGGCCCACCCGACCACCGCGGCGAAGGCGAGGACGTGCGGCAACGCCGGCACGTGCCCACCCGCGCTCGCGTGCGCGACCACGGCCAACAGCCCGGACGACAACCCGATCACGCCACAGCGCGCCACGCGCACGGCACCGCGGGTCGGGGTCGTCACGCTTCGCAGCGTATCGACCTGTGGTCCGCAGGCGAAGGCTCGACCTCGGCGGGGGTGCGGGAAGTTGCCGACCGCGCACAGCGGCCCCCGTCGCCGGCCTTCGCCCGGCAGGCTGCGAGGCCCCTGCTCCACCCTCAGGAGGTCCCTGCATGACCAGATCGCTCACCCTCGCCGTCGTGTCGGCGCTCGCGGTCGTCCTGGCGCCCACCGCCGCGGTCCGGGCGGCCGGCGAACTCGTCGTCCAGCAACCCGTCCCGAAGTCGGTCGTCGACCGCTACCGCCTGGACACCCGGTGGTACGCGAAGTACGTCAAGGGCCCGGTGGACGCCACCACCGGCCGGTCCGTCGCCGTGCTCGGCTCGGCCGCCATCGACAACGCGACCCTGCTCAAAGCCGCCCGCCAGCTCAACGCGCTGGTGCGCACGTACCCCTACTACCCGGTCAACGAGCTGGACCGGCGCAACGTGCGGGTCGTCATCACCGCGCGCGGCGAGAAGATGAGTTCCATCCCCGAGGTCTACGCGGCGTACGGGACCAGCTTGGACGCCCGCTACTGGGCCGGGATGGGCGCGACGGACGCGTTGCCGCTGTCCGTGGGCACCGAAGCCAACCTCATGGACAACTTCGGCGCGGAGAACTGCTACGTCCACGAATTCGGGCACACGGTCGCCGACATGGCGTTGCGGCACATCGACCCGAACTTCACCCGCGACCTGCAAGCGGCATACGACCGCGCGAAGTCGTTGGGGCTGTGGAACAACACCTACGCGGCGACCAACACGTCCGAGTACTGGGCCGAGGGTGTCCAGTCGTACTTCGGCGTCAACAAGGAGGGTCCGCGCGGCGGCGACGGGGTGCACAACGACGTGAACACCCGCGCGGAGCTGTCCGCCTACGACACCGCGCTCCACGGCCTGCTCGACCGGGTGTACCGGGGCGCGTCCCTGCCGTCCTGACCGTTCGCACGGTGGCGCCCTCGCGGGGGCGTCCCTCGCGGGGCGTCACCGTGGCAGGGACGAGCGCAGTGACCGGTACTCGCGCTGCACGAGCCGCAGGTTCGAGGTCGCCGCCGTCGCCAGCAGTGGTGCGGCGAGGTGCGTGGCGGCGTCGCGCTCCCCCGCGCGGGCCAGGCAGTCCGCGAGGCGCAGGGCGAGCATGAGCCGGGCCGGGCGGGCGTGTCCGGGCGCGAGGTCCAGGGCGGCTTGGGCGGTGTCGGCGGCCCGGCGGGCGAGGGCGCGGTCGCCCGTGCGGGCGGCGAGGTCGCGCCGACCGCCGGAGAGCAGCGCGTGGACGTGGACACCGCCTTCGGTCATCCAGGACGCCTCGACCCGGTCCCGCTCACCGAACCGCGCGATCAACCGGCGCGCGGCGGCGACGTGACGGGCGAACTCGGCACGGTCGCCCCGCAACGCCCCGACCCGCGCCTGGTGCAACCGCCCGTGCGCGACGGCCCACCGCCGGGTCCGGTCGGCGGTGCGGGCGGCGAGGGCGTACCGGGCGGCCGAGTCGACGTCCCGTTCCAACTGGGCGAAGTGGCTGAGCAGGCCGAAGATCCGGCACAGTGCGGCGGTGTTGCCGGAGGCGTCGGCCCAGGACGCGCCCCGGTGCAGCCACCCCGTCGCGGCGACGGACTGGCCCACCTCACCGCGCAACTGGCCCGCGAGGGCGGCGTAGTCGGCGGCGAGGTGGAGGTCCGCGGGTGCGGTGGCGCGGCGCACCAGGTCACCCGCGACGCGTTCGACGGCGGTGGCCAGCGGCGTCGGGTCCAGCACCTCGGAGCCGACCTGGTGCAGGATGGCCAGCCGACCGAGGTGGGCGTGCACGCCGCCACCGTCTTCGGCCTCGGCGAGCCCGGCTTCCACGCACGGTTCGTCGGCGTGCAACGGACAGGTCAGCCCAAGCGGCCGGCTGACCCTCTCCCTCCAGGTACGCCACGGCAACACCACTTCGTGCTCGTCGGAGGACCCCGGCAACGGCACAGGCGACCCGTCCAACCGATCACCGGTCCCGGTGACGTTGCCGCGCCGGGCGGCCAACACGGCGACCCCGAGCCCGGCCAACTCACCCCCGGCCCCCAACAACACGTCCACCCGACGCGCGACCGCCACCGAGACCGCTCGTCGGCCGGACTCCAGGTGGCTGATGTGGGTCTTGTCGTAGCGGAGGCGGTGGGCGAGTTGGGCTTGGGAGAGGCCGGCGTGCTCACGCCAGTAGCGGAGTCGTGCGCCGAACCGGGCCTGTGCCGGACCGGCGGGGTCGGTCTGACACCTGCGACGTTGCACGGCAGACCTCCTGGCGCGGTCAGCGGACTCCGCTGTCGTCGGCGGCGTCGGTTTCGGCGTCGGTTTCGTCGGCGTCGGCGTCGGCGTCGGCGTCGGCGTCGGCGTCGGCGTCGGCGTCGGCGTTCGGAGTATGTGACATTGCACTGTCCGACACAACCTCCCCCGCCCGTGTCAGCGCTGTGACTGCCCGGTGTCAGGCGACGCCGTGATCGTTGCCCTCAACAGCGAAAACGGGAGAGCGACCATGACGACCTTCACCACCCCGACCCCGATCACAGCCAACCTCACCACCGCCGGCGCCCAGGTGCGGGTCGTCGCGAGTCCACGGTCCGACACCGTCGTCCAAGTCCGACCCTTGAACAGCGCGAACAAGACGGACGTGAAGGTCGCCGAGAAGACCAGGGTCGAGTTCTCCGGCGGTGACTTGAGGGTGGAGACCACCAAGTCCGGTGACCGGCGGGGTTCGGTGGCCATCACGATCGAGCTGCCGGCGGGGTCCGACCTGGTCCTGAACACGGCGTGGACGGACGTGCGGGCCGAGGGCGACCTGGGCGACTGCCGGCTGAGCACCCTGTCCGGCTCGATCCGCCTGGAGCGGGTGTCCGCGGTGCGCGGCGACCTCGTGGAGAGCGGGGTCGAGATCGGGCACGTCGCCGGTGCCGTGGAGGTCGATGGCGGTGCCGGCGGCCTGCGCCTGGGCGAGGTGGTGGGCGAGGTGCGCTACGCGGGCTCGTCGGGCGAGGTCTGGATCGGCCACGCCCACGCGGACGTGCACCTCGGCGGGTCGAACGGCAGCTTCACGATCGACCGAGCGGACGGGAACGTCACCGCGGAGGCCGCGAACTGCCCGATCCGGGTCGGCCGGATGGCGGGCGGTCAGGCGCACCTGGCGAACGCGTCGGGCGGCATCGAGGTCGGGGTGGCGAGGGACGTGACGGCGGAGGTGGACGCGACCAGCACAAAGGGCACCGTCCGCAACACCCTGCCCACCCCCACCACAGCCGCCCCAATCCTGAGGCTCCACGCCCGAACCCGCCTGAACGACATCCACATCCACCCGGCCACGACCTGACTCCAGGTCCCCTTCAACCGTGCACCTCTTCGGCCGCTCACTTCCGAGGAGCGGGGAGCCAAGGCCCCACGACCGCCAACCCCGACCCTCCGGCCCCGCCATTCGCCTTCCCGGTCCAGCCTCCGGTCCCCGGCTTGCCCGCGCCTTCCGCCTTACGCCCCAACTCCCGGCTGCGAGCCCCGGCTCCCGGCACTCGGCTCCCACAGCTCCCGGCGTGACACCCGGCGCTCGGCACGTGGTGTTCGGCGTCGGCGCTCGGGATCCGGGGTTCGGCGTGAGGCGTGCGGCGTGCGGCGTGGGCGTGCGGCGTGCGGCATGGGTGGGGCCCGAGCGCGGCCGGCCTGCCGCCAAGCCGGCCGCAGCCGCACTCGCAGTCGCGGTCGTGGTCACCGCCGCAGTCGGGGTCACCGCCACAGTCGCGGTCGCGGTCACGGTCACCGCCACGGGCACCGCCACGGGCACCGCCACGGGCACCGCCACGGGCACGGTCGCGGTCACGGCAGCCCTCGCCGCGCCACCCTCACCCCTTCACCACATCAAAAATTTCAGTCAACCAAAAGTTTTACTTCACCGAAATGGAGTTTTCAGCCGTGGACAGCACCAGTGAGCGACGTGAGAACGGTGTCGAGCGGGGCTGGGAGAAGGTGGCCGACGTCTTCAAAGCGAACTTCGCCGACGAAGGTGAAGTAGGCGCTGCCTGCGCCGTCTACCTCGACGGCAAACCGGTGGTCGATCTCTGGGACGGCCTCGCCGACCGGGACACCGCCAAGCCCTGGCGGGACGACACGATCGTCCAAGTCGCCTCCACCACCAAGGGCGCGACGGCCATCTGCGCCCACCTCCTCGTCCAGCGCGGACAACTCGACCTCGACGCCCCCGTCTCCCGCTACTGGCCCGAGTTCGGCAGCAAAGGCAAAGAAGCGATCACCGTCCGCTGGCTGCTGTCCCACCAAGCCGGCCTGCCGCTCGTCGACGGGCCGCTGACCTTCGAGCAGGCCTGTCGGTGGGACCCGGTCATCGAGGCCCTTGAAAACCAGGAGCCGTTGTGGCGGCCCGGCACCGAGCACGTCTACCACAGCATGACCTTCGGCTTCCTGGTCGGCGAAGTCGTCCGGCGGATCACCGGCAAGTCGCTCGGCACCTTCTTCGCCGACGAGGTCGCCGCCCCGCTCGGCCTCAGCGCCTGGATCGGCCTCCCCGACACCGAAGAACCCCGCGTCGCCAAGGTGCACTACGCCGCGCCCTTCAGCCTCGAACAGCTCATCGCCGGCATCATCAAGGCCACCGGGCTCGACGCCGACACGGTCAACGCCTGGGTCACCGCCGTCTGGGGCGCGGACTCGGTGCAGGCCCGCGCCGGCGAACTCGGTGGCGCGCTGGACCACTCGACCGCCTACCACGAGACGCGGGCGTGGCGCGCGGCCGAGTTCCCCGCTGCCAACATGCTCGCCGACGCCCGGTCCGTGGCCAAGATGTACGCCGCCACGGTCAGCGACGTCGACGGCGTCCGCCTCCTCACCCCGGACACCGTCACCACGATGACCGAGATCCACACCGACAAGACCAGGATGCACGGCCTTCCCCCCGGCCTGGACCTCCCCGCCGACCGCACGTTCAACATGTCCCTCGGCTTCTGGCGCGCCTGCCCGCCGATGCCGCTGCTGGGCCCCGGCTCGTTCGGCCACCCCGGGTCCGGCGGGTCGATCGGGTTCGCGGACCCGGACGCGCGAGTCGGCTTCGCCTACGTCACCAACCTGTGGAACTTCCGCGCCGACGACCCGCGGGCGGCCGAGCTGGCCAAGGCCGTTCGCTCCTGTCTCGGCTGAACTACAGCGTCGCGACCCAGTCGACCACGGCGCGGTGGTAGTCGGGCGCGTTGGGCGCGTAGTTGATGGAGTGTCCGTATCCGTCGAGGATGTAGGTGTGCAGGCGGGCCTCCGGGGCGAAGTACGGGGCCTCGGAGGCGCGCAGCGCTTCGGGTGACGAGCAGTCGCTGCCCAGCGGGGTGCCGCAGAAGTGGGTGTCGTTGCCGACCACGAGCAGCACCGGCACGTCGATCGCGCGGCTGGCCGGGATGACGACGTTGGTCAACGCGAGGGTGTCCACGGCTTCCGTCGCGGCGAACACGTCCTTTGTGGACTCGTCCACCGCGATGGCCTCCGGGACGTTCGGGCCGGGCGTGTGGAAGGCCGAGTACCGGGTGCCGGGGCTGGTGGTGAGGTAGCCGGCGTCCAGGCCGCGGCCGGCCAGTTGCGGGTCCAGCGCGGCGGGGATCATGCCGGCCAGGACGGGTAGCACGGTGATGTGGTTCATGCGGTGGGTCATCCCGGTGACCAGCACGCCGTCCACGTCGCGGTGCAGCCCGGCCTCGATCATCGCCATCGCCGCGCCGATCGAGTGCCCGCCGACGACGACGCGCTCGAACCGGGGCCGCACCGTCCGCACGACCTGGTGCACGGCGTTGGCCTGGACGGTCGCGGTGACCAGGGTGCTCAGCGGCTTGGAGCTCTGGCCGGTGCCCAGCCGGTCCACGGCGAGGGTCGCGATGCCGGCGTTGTTCATCGCCTGCCGGTAGGAGCGGGTGCCCGGTGTGTAGGAGATGTCCCAGTACGAGCTGTTGTACGTGCCACCGGGGATGAGCACCTGCACGGTCCGGGCACCCTGCGGCGTGCACAGCCTGCCGTACATGGTCTCCACGGCCAGCAGGATCCGCACCGGCACCCGCACGTCCTCGCACGTCACGGGGGCCGCCGTCGCCGCGCCCGGCACCAGCCAGGTGGTCACGACCAGCAGCACGACGGCACAGATCCGGCGGACACTGTTCCAGGGCACGGGGAACTACCTCCAACGGGGACGGGATTCGACGCGCATGAGCATGCCGCTGGGGTAGGCGGCGGACGTGAACTTCACCCGGACCTGCTTGTCCGGTAAGGGGGTCAGGCGGTGTCGCGCGGCGATGGCGGCCAGGGCGACGACGATCTCGGTGTGGGCGAACAGGTTCCCGAGGCACTGGCGGGCGCCGGCGCCGAACGGGACGTACGCGCCCCTGGGTAATCGGGCGGCGCGCTCGGGTTCCCAGCGGTCGGGGTCGAACCGCTCGGGGTCGTCGTGGGACGCCGGGTCGTGGTGCAGGGCGTGCGGGCTGACGATGACCTCGCCGCCGGCGGGGATCGTCGCCTCCCCCAGTTCGACGTCGACCAGGGCGCGGCGCATCAGGATCCACACGGGGTACTTGCGCAGCACCTCGTCGACGACCCGGCCCAGGTAGACCAGGCGCGGCACGTCCTCGGCCGTCACGGGGCGGCCGGCGAGCACTTCGTCCACCTCGGCGTGCACCCGGGCCTCGACCGCGGGGTGCGCCGCGATCTCGTGGCACGCCCACGCCAGCGCGATGGCCGTGGTCTCGATGCCGGCCGTGAGCAGGGTCAGCACCTCGTCGTAGGTCTGCTGGTCGGTCATGCCGCCGCCGGTGTCGTCGTCCTGCGCCAGCAACAACGTCGAGAGCAGGTCGCCGTGGTCCACGCCCTCGGCGCGGCGGGCCGCGATGACGTCGAGCACGATCGCCTTCATCCGCGCGACGGCACGGTCGAATTCGCGGTTGGCTGGAATCGGCAGGCGTTCCACGAAGGACGGTGACAACGCGCGCACCATGCCCTGCTTGATCACGGTGAAGATCGAGCGCCGCACCTCCGCGACGACCGGCGCGCCGATGCCGGTGGAGAACAGCGCCTCGCCGACGATGGTGACGGCCAGGCCCTGCATGTCGTCCTCGACCACCCGCACCTCGCCGGCGCGCCAGCCGGCCACCAGGTCGGCGGTGGCGCGACGCATCGTCTCGACGTAGCCCGCGATGCGATCGCGGTGGAACGCGGGCTGGACCATGCGGCGCTGCCGGCGGTGGAACGACCCGTTGGACAACAGGAGGCCGTTGCCGAGGTAGGGCTGGAACTTGTCGAACATCGCGCCCTTGCGGAACTTCGCGCCCTGCGCCACCAGCACCTCGTGCGAAAGTCGAGGACTGGTCACGAAAAACGCGGGCAACGGCCCGAGGTCCACGCGCACGACCTCGCCCAGTTCCCGCAAAGATGCGGTGAAGTCGGCGCGGTGCCGCAACAACGGCAGGCTGTGCCCGAGTAACGGCAGCCGGCCGGGCGCCACCGGAACGGGCATTTTGGCTCCACCACCGAAGACGAGTACGTCCACCCACGAACGGTGGAACACCCTAGAAGCCGACAGCGGGCAGGGGACAGTGCCCGATCGGGTGGAACACCATCACCCCGACAGCGCAACCGCCGCACGCCGCCGGTCGCTATGCTCGCGGCCCCGCCCTCGACTGGCTGAGGTGTTCACCGTGACCCGAACCCGCGACTGGGTGCCCGACAGCGTCGACGTCTCCGTGCCCAGCATGGCCCGCACCTACGACTACATGCTGGGCGGCGCGCACAACTTCGCCGTGGACCGCGAGGTGGGCCAGAAGATCGAACAGGTGATGCCGGGCCTGCGCACCGCCGCCCGCGTCAACCGGGCGTTCCTGAAGCGGGTGGTGCGGTTCATGGTGGACTCGGGCATCCGGCAGTTCCTCGACATCGGCTCCGGCATCCCCACGGTCGCCAACGTCCACGAGGTGGCCCAGCTGGCGGACCCGTCGTGCCGGGTGGTGTACGTGGACCGCGACCCGATCGCCGTGGCGCACAGCGAACTGATGCTGGCCACCAACGACCGCGCGGCGATCGTGAAGGCCGACATGCGCGACCCGGAGCACATCCTCGACCACCCGGTGACCCGGAGCCTGATCGACTTCGACCAGCCCGTGGGCCTGCTGTTCCTGCTGGTCCTGCACTGGGTCCCCGACGAGGCGAACCCCCAAGCGCTGCTGGCCCGCTACCGCGCCGCCCTGGCCCCCGGCAGCTACCTGGCACTGACCCACGTCAGCGCCGACCACCAGGACAGCACGCTGACGGCGGCCACGGACGTGATCAAGCGCAGCAACAGCCCCGACCAGGTCACCGAACGCACACACGCACAGGTCACAGCCCTGTTCGGCGACTTCGACCTGGTAGAACCGGGCCTGGTCGGCTGCGGCGAATGGCGCCCCCACGGCCCAGGCGACATCTCGGACCGCCCGAACATGAACATGCTCGTCTACGCCGGCGTAGCCCACAAACCCACCCCCTGACCACCCCCAGCGCCGCAGGCGCACGCCCTTCACGGGCTATCAGCCCAAGGAAGGGCGTCGGTTCGTTCCCCGTACGGCCTGGGCGCAGCCCAACCGCGCTTCGCTCCTTCTCGCAACCAGCTTTACCGGTTGCGAGAAGGAGCGAAGGGTG
>NZ_JBEZBW010000084.1:0-36716 GCF_040647305.1 Saccharothrix sp. NPDC042600
GCCCCGCCCGCGTCGCCCCCGCCCGCGTCCCCCCGCCCGCGATCGCCCGCGACCGCCGCCGCCCGACCGCCGCCGCGAGCGAGTTCGCCGCCAAGGGACAGCAAGCAATCGGGCCCGGGACGCAACCGCCGTCCCGGGCCCGACCGCAAGAACCACTGCTCAGGTGTCCGCGCCGCGGAAGTCCTCCGGCGAGACCGAGTCCAGGAACTCCCGGAACTTCTCGACCTCGTCCTCCTGCTCGTCCGGGATGATCAGCCCCGCCTCGGCCAGCACCGACTCCTCCGCGTGGATCGGCACGCCGATGCGCAGGGCCAGGGCCACCGAGTCGCTCGGCCGCGCCGACACGCGCACGTCGCCGTCGAACACGAGTTCCGCGAAGTACGTGCCCTCCTGCAGGTCGGTGATCCGCACCTGCTCCAACTGCCGGCCCAGAGCGCCGATGACGTCCTTCAACAGGTCGTGCGTCAACGGCCGCGCGGGCCGGACGCCCTGCTGCTCCAGCGCGATCGCGGTCGCCTCCACCGAGCCGATCCAGATCGGCAGGTAGCGCTCGCCCTCGGTTTCGCGCAGCAACAGGATCGGCTGGTTGGCGGGCAGTTCCACCCGCACGCCCACGACGCGCATCTCGCTCATCGGGTCTCGCCTCCCTCAGCGCGCTGAAATCCTGGCGTCCCCGCTACCACGAGGATCCCCCACGTACCCCTCCGACGCTACCCGCCAAGCGGGCCTTGTGCGCAACCGCTCCGAAAATGCGGATCACGATGCGGAAACGGCTCTACCTGGGCGGAACGCCGCCACCGGGCACGTCGCGCAGGCCGATTTTCACCAAGAGTGTGTGCAGCGTTACGGAGAGCGCCGCCAACTCGCGCACGACTTCGTCATTTCGGCCCCGCGACCTCGGGTCGCGCTGCCGCGCCAGGACGACCTGCTCCACCAGCGCCACCTCGCGGTCCGCCGCCGCGCGGAACGGGCGCAGGTGACGGGGTTCCAGGCCGTACTGGGCCAGTTCGCGCACGGTCGTCGCCACCTGGAGCGCGTCCTGGTCGTAGCCACCCGGACGGATCAGGCCGTGCTGCTCCAACTCGGCCAACGCCGCCGCGTCCAGGCCCGAGCGCGCCAGCAGTTCGTCGCGGCTCATGCGCTGCGGCGCGACGGGGCCGTCCTCGACCGCGCGCAGCACCCGCGCCGAGGAGTCCGCCGCGTCCAACTGCTCCTTGATGACCTTCAGCGGCAGGTAGCGGTCGCGTTGGGCGGCCAGCACGAAGCGCAGCCGCTCGACGTCGGCCGTGGTGAACTGGCGGTACCCCGCGGCGGTGCGTGCCGGGCGGACCAGGCCCTCCGACTCCAGGAAGCGGATCTTGGAGATCGTGACGTCGGGGAACTCCGTCCGGAGCTGCGCGAGCACCGCGCCGATGCTCAACCCCCCGCGCTGTGGCCGCCCGGCCGCCGCCGTCACTGCGCCCCCTGACCCCCGGCGCCCGGACCGGTCAGGAACACGAGGCGGAACTTGCCGATCTGCACCTCGTCGCCGTTGGCGAGCACCGCCTGGTCGACCGGCTCGCGGTTGACGTAGGTGCCGTTGAGGCTGCCCACGTCGATCACCACGAACTCGCCGCCCTCGCGGCGGAACTCGGCGTGCCGGCGGGAGACCGTCACGTCGTCGAGGAAGATGTCGCTGTCCGGGTGCCGTCCCGCGCTGGTCGTGTCGCGGTCGAGCAGGAACCGGGAACCCGCGTTCGGACCACGCTTGACCACCAGCAGGGCCGACCCGGCGGGCAGTGCGTCGACGCCGGCGACGGCCGGCTCCTGGGCGGGCGCCTCGGCGCCCTCGACCTCGGCGAGGAAGTCGGCCCGGAAAACGGAGGTCCGCTCCGGGGACTGCTCCGGCGGAACGCCTGGCCCGTCGTTCGTGCTCACCTGAGCTCTCCTCCTGCTGCTGGAACCGTCTCGTCCTTGAGAACCTATCGTGCCCGAACCCTGGTCTGAGGAGCGGCTCCCCCACCGACCGAAGAGCCGCCGGAAGATCGACGTCACCCCTGCTCCGCAATCTCCTGGTACGCCGCCGCGTCGAGCAGGCCGTCCACCGCGCCCGGGTCGCCCAGCCTCAGCTCCACGATCCACCCCTCGCCGTACGGGTCGGAGTTGATCAGCTCGGGCTGCTGGTCCAGCGAGTCGTTGCGCGCGACGACCTCGCCCGCCAGCGGCGCGTAGATGTCGGAGACGCTCTTGGTGGACTCGACCTCGCCGAGCGTCTGACCCGCGTCGACCTGCTCGCCCAGTTCCGGGAGCTGGACGAACACGACCTCGCCGAGCTGCTCCTGGGCGTAGTCGGTGATGCCCACGCGCACGGTGTCCTCACCGGTGCGCAGCACCCACTCATGTTCCTCGGTGTACTTGAGCTCCTCGGGAATCACCGCGGTGCGCTCCTTCATGACGGTGGATCTTCGCTGCCGGATCTTCCCACGACCGGTTCAGACCGGCGCGACCCCCGGCCGCCTGCGCAGCGCGAGGAAGAACTGGTAGACGTACAGGGCTCCGGACCACAGGTACAGCGCCCCGCCCCACACCATGAACGCGTAGGCCACCGGTCGGGCGACCTGGGCCGCGGTGGAGGTGCCCTGGGCGAGCAGGAGCATCGGGAAGGCGTAGAGCAGGTTGAACGTGGCACCTTTACCCAGGTAGGTGACCTCGAACGGGCCGTAGCCGCGCAGCCGCAGCACCGGCAGGCACGCGCCGACCACCAGCTCGCGCCCCACCAGCACGGCCGCCACCCACCAGGGGACGATGTCGCGCACGACGAACGCCACCAGCGTGGCCAGGATGTAGAGCCGGTCGGCGGCCGGGTCCAGCAGCGCGCCGAGCCTGCTCATCTGGTTGAGCCAGCGCGCGACCTTGCCGTCCAGCCAGTCCGACAGGCCCGCCGCGACCAGCACCACCAGCGCCCAGCCGTCCTCCTGGGGCCCGAGCAGCAGGTAGAGGAACAGCGGCACGCCGAGCAGCCGCAACACGCTCAGCGCGTTGGGGATGGTCAGCCACCGGTCGGCGGGATCTCGCGACACAACCGCAAACTGTAGAGCCGCGCGCGGCCGTCCACCGCCGGCACCGGCACGACCGGGCGAAGTGGTCACTGAGCGTGATGCGGTGAATGCGGGAAAAGGAATCCGGTGGCCGTGCCGTGCGGCTCGGTCGCGGGTTTTCGCGGGCGGGCGGCGCCGGCCCGCGTCAACCGGAATTCGAGCACCGCTCCACCGCCGCTCCACCCGGGCTCGACGCCTGTTTCCGGGCAGCCGAAACCGCACTTCGGGTTGATTCCGGCAGACCCGCCAGACGGATTCCGGGCAGCCGGAACCGCGGGTGGGTGCTGCGGGGGGACGGGGGCGGCGACGGGCCGCTGAAGAGCCGGGCCTCGGACAGGGGGACCGGGTCGACCGGCGGAGTCCGAGTGGTCGGCCCGCGCGGGTCAGTTCGCGCGGGTGCGGGTCCAGCCCTGGCGTTGTAGCTGCTCACCGCTGAGGGCACGGGGACGACCGCGGTCGTCGACGCCCACCCAGCGAGCGCGGAAACCTTCGAGCACGTAGGCGTGGCCCTTGCTCCAGACCACGCTGCACGGAGCGGTCGGCAGCGGTCCCGCGCCCCCGGACGTGGCGCGCGCTGCCCTGCGCTTCGCGGGCTCGGACTCGGTTTCCGTTCTGGTGCTCATCGTCGATCCCTCCACCCGGGGTGTCGCTCGCGGCCTTCGCGGCGTTATCCCCATGCACAGGATTCTGCGCGACCAGTGACCTCCGCCACCCCCGAATTACCGGTCTTCTCGGCGGTCGGACGTCCCCGGTCGCCGAGTCGACCCGGGTCGCGCAGCGCCCTTACCCTGAGGTATAGCCGGCCGGTACCCCGTGAAACCGCTCACCGTTCGTCACGCGCCGTACACCGACATCGCCTCTACACTGATACTGATCAAGCCGCCATCCGACCGCTTGTGGTGACCGTGGGGTCTCCGTACGGTGGGTGGCGCAGCGGTTGAGCCAACAGCCGCGCCGGGGAAGCTCCGGCCAGCGGGCCCGTGTGCCGCAACGCTGCGTTTTCTGGTGCTCGGCGCGTCCGCACGCCTGGGCTTCCCTCCTTCCAGCAAGACCTTGAAGAGGAGTCCCTCGTGACGGTTCAGGATCCGAACGTCGTGGCGACGAGCGGAGCCGCGTCCGCCACCGCCGCCGCCCCGGCGGGGCAGGCGGCCGACGGCGTGGCGGTGGTGACCGCCACCGGGGAGATCGACATGCTCACCGCGCCCGACCTGCGCGCCGACGTGCTCGGGCGCATCGACGAGGCCCCCCGGGCGCTTGTGCTGGACATGACCGGCGTGAGCTTCCTCGGCTCGGCCGGCCTGGCCGTGCTGGTCGAGGCGTCGCAGCACGCCAAGCGGCGCGGCACGGCGTTCCGCGTGGTCGCCGTGGCGCGCGCGGTCACCCGGCCGCTGGCCGCCACCGGACTGGGTGACGTGTTCAGCGTGTACGGATCGGTGGCGGAGGCGGTGTCGGCGGACGACGGGGCGTCGGCGCGCTGACGTGCGGCACCAGGTCCACGACCTGGTCCACACCGGCCGTGACCAGGGCCGCGCGCACCGGGCTGTCCTCGGGCGCGCGGACCACCACGCGGTTGCCGGCCGCCGCGGCGGCCTCGACCACCGCCCGCAGCGCCCGGACCAGCCCTTCGCGGCGGGCGCCCAGCTCGCGCAGGTCCACCACGATCGGCACGGCGCCGCCGCGCGCGGCGGTCAGCACCCGGCGGCGCACGGCGGGCCCGGCGCGTGCCGGGATGTCGCCGCGGACCACCACCTCCACCCAGCCCGAGTGCACCGAGACGGTGACCTCCTCGGGCGCGGAGCGGCCGTACGTGCCCCTCGTGGTGTGCCGGCCGGACATGACGAGCGTCACGCGGGTGCCGGTCGCCGACCGGTCCACCTGCACCTCGTCCACGTTCTCCCGCATCAGCAGCAGGCCGCGGCCCCGGTCGGACAGCTCCACCGGCGGCACGCGCCACGTCCCGTCGTCGGACACGACCACGTGCACGCTGCCGTCCGGGTGCACCTCGCCGGCCACCCGCACGTTGCCGCCACTCCCCGGCGCGTACGCGTGCTCCACGGCGTTGCTGACGGCCTCGTTGACCGCGACCAGCAGGTCGTACCGGTCGTCCTCGGTCAGTCCGACGCCGACCAGCCACTCGTCCAGCCGCACGCGCACGGTGGAGAGAAGACCGGCGTCGGCCGGGATCTCCACTCCCCAGTGGTGGTCGGCGAGTCGATCGGTCAACAGGCCTCCTCGTCGCGCACCTGTCAGTCTTCCCACTGGCGGCGCGGACTACACGTGTGAGGTTGGATCAGTTCGGGTACCGATAGCTTCAGCACCGGCGAGACAGAAACGGACGATGAGGTGAGCGTGTCGCACACGGAGCCGCAGAGCGGCGATTCGGATGACCCCTTGGCCGGGGTGGAGTTGCGGATGGCCGCCGACCCCACGCAGCTGTCGATCGTCCGGGCGGTGGCGGCCGACATCGCCATGCGCCAGGACTACGACCTGGACGCCATCGAGGACCTGAAGCTGGCGGTGGACGAGGCCTGCTCGACGCTCATCTCCCTCGCCGCGCCCAGCGCCGTGCTCAGCGCCCGGTTCGTCGTGGCGGGCCCCGCGGTGCAGGTGTTCACGGCGGTGCGCTCGAAGCGGTCGGCGCCGCCGGACCGGGACAGCTTCGGCTGGCGCGTGCTCAGCGCGCTGGTCGACTCGGTGACCACCTGGGTCGAGCCGCGCGGGGACGCCTACGAGATCCACATCGACCTGGTCAAGCGTTCAGTGGGGACGGCGTGACGGGTACCGACGGGGGCACGACGCGCTCGGGGACGCAGGGGGACTACGACCACCTGGCGCCGCTGTTCGCCAGGCTGGCCGCGACGCCCGCGGGGGACCCGGAGCGGGAGCGGCTGCGCGACGAGCTGGTCACCGAGCACCTGCCGGTGGCCAAGCACATCGCGCGGCGGTTCGGACACCGCGGCGAGCCGTACGACGACCTGGTGCAGGTCGCGACGGTGGGCCTGATCAACGCGGTCGACCGGTTCGACCCGGAGCGGGGCAGCGACTTCCTGTCCTTCGCGGTGCCGACGATCATGGGCGAGGTCCGCAAGTACTTCCGCGACTCCAGCTGGTCGGTGCGCATGCCGCGCCGGCTCAAGGAGCTGCACCTGGCCATCAACGCCGGCTCGGCCCGCCTGTCCCAACAGCTGGGCCGCGCGCCCACCCCGTCCGAGCTGGCCGAACACCTGGGCCTGACCCGCGAGGAGATCCACGAGGGCCTGGCGGCGGGCAACGCCTACCACAGCGCGTCGCTGGACGACCTGCTCGTGGCCGACGACAGCTCCATCTCGCTGGGCTCGACGCTGGGCGAGGAGGACCCGGAGCTGGAGGCGATCGAGCAGCGCGAGGCCCTGCACCCGCTGCTGGAGAAGCTGCCGGAGCGGGAGCGGAAGATCGTGGTGATGCGGTTCTTCGGGAACATGACGCAGACGCAGATCGCGCAGAAGGTGGGGATCTCGCAGATGCACGTGTCGCGGCTGCTGGCCAAGACGCTGCGGCAGTTGCGCGAGGGTTTGACGGAGTGAGGTGCGCACGAGGAGGCCCGCCGGTCGTGGATCGGCGGGCTTTCGCTTGTGCGGGGCCCGGCGGGCGGTTCGCGGGAACGGCCTGACGGCACCGCGGCTCGGCACGACACGGGCGGCTCCGGCGGGGGGCGGGCACGGGCGGCTCCGGCGGGGCGGGCGCGGATGGCTTGGCGGGGCGGGCGGGGCGGGCGGCTTGGCGGCACGGGCGGTGCTTGGCCCAGCGGCGCTCGGCGGCTCGGCGTTTTGTGGCGAGGTGCGGCCTCCGGCCCCCGGTGTCCATTTTCGCATCGGGGTACGACAGAGGCGGGCGTGGCGGTCGGCGGGGCACTGTCCACATGCGAAACGCCGCCGGGGGCAAATCGGCGGCGTCTCGCGCAGGGGTCCAGCGGTTGGGTCGGCTCGGCGGACGCGACACCGCCGCCGAGTCGGCCTCAAGCTGCTCGGCGGCGGGCTTCGGCGATCAGGCGGCGGCGTTCGTCCTCGCCCATGCCGCCCCACACCCCGTAGGGCTCCTGGACGGCCAGGGCGTGTTCGCGGCACTGCATGAGCACCGGGCAGACGCGGCACAACTGCTTCGCCTTCTCCTCCCGGGCCATGCGGGCGGTTCCTCGTTCGTTGTCCGGGTGGAAGAAGACGGCGCTGTCTCGGCCCCGGCACAGGCCTTCCTTCTGCCAGTCCCAGACCTCGGTCACGGGCTTGGGCAGGCGCGCGGTGCTGGTCATCGGGCGAAACCCCCTGCGGTGGAGTCGTTCAGGTGCTGATCAAGGCGTACCCCGCGCGGCGGGGCCGACAAACGTGTTGCCCCCGAATCGGGTTACCCCGGTAGTCGGGGCGCGACCTCGGTGGCCCAGAAGGTGAAGAACGCCTCCTGGTCCGGTCCGATCTGGGACACGTAGACCTCGTCGTAGCCGGCGTCGGCGTACTCGCGCACGGCCGAGACGTAGCTCTCCGGATCCGGGCCCAACGGCAGGGACGACGCCACCATGTCCTTGGTGACCAGCGTCGAGGCCTGCTCGAAGTGCTTGGGCGACGGCAGCACCTGCGCCAGCTCGCCCGGCAGCTGCTCGTTGGGCCACAGCCGGAACGCCGTTTCCATCGCGTCGTCCACGGTCGCCGCGTGGCAGACCTTGAACCCGGCCTGCGCGGGTTTGCCGTGGCCGCCGGTCTCGTGGAACCGCTTGACCAGCTCCGCGTCCGGGATGGTGCTGCAGAAGCCGTCGCCGATGCGGCCCGCGAGCTGCGCCGCCTTCGGCCCGAACGCCGACACGTAGATCGGCACCGGCTGGTCGGGCAACGTGTAGATGCGCGCGTTCTCGACCGTGTAGTGCTTCCCGCGGTGCTCGACGTCCTCGCCGGTGTGCAGCTTGCGGATGACCTCGACGGCCTCCTCCAGCATCTCCAGCCGCACCGACGCCGCCGGCCACGGGTCGCCGAGGATGTGCTCGTTGAGGGCCTCACCGGACCCGACGCCGAGCACGAACCGGCCCTCGCACTGCACGGCCGCGGTCGCGGCGGCCTGCGCGATGACGGCCGGGTGGATGCGCAGCGTGGGGCACGTCACCGCCGTGGTGATGGGCAGCGTGGTCGCCTCGGACAGCGCGCCGATGACCGACCACACGAACGGGCTCTGGCCCTGCTCGTCGTTCCACGGGTGGTAGTGGTCGGAGATCCACAGCCGCTCGAACCCGGCGTCCTGGGCCCACCGCGCCTGCCGGACCAGGTCGCGCGGCCCGTGCTCCTCGCTGGAGAGGAAGTAACCGATGCTCACCATGTGTCGCGGTTACCCGTGCAGGAACTCCTGAACCTTGGTGCGCACCCCCTTGGTGACCACGGACCACGCGTCCGGGTCACCCCTGAGCAGGGCTTCGGCCGTGTTCTTCACCTGGTCGAAGGACGCGTGCGGCGGGATCGGCGGCACGTTCGGGTCGCAGCGCACGTCCAGCACGGCCGGCCGGTCCGCGCCGAGCACCTCGTCCCACGCCGCGCCGAGGTCGTCGGGGGCGTCCACGTTGACCCCGACCAGCCCGACCGACCGCGCGAACGCCGCGTAGTCGACGTCGGGCAGGGTCTGCGACTCCTCGAACTTGGGCGCGCCTCCCATCGCGCGCAGCTCCCAGGTCACCTGGTTCAGGTCGTTGTTGTGCAGCACGCACACCACGCAGCGCCGGTCCGGCCACTCCCGGTGGTAGCGGGCCAGGGTGATCAGCTCGGCCAGGCCGTTCATCTGCATGGCCCCGTCCCCGACCAGCGCCACCACGGGCCGGTCCGGGTGGGCGAACTTCGCCCCGATCGCGTACGGGACGCCCGCGCCCATCGTGGCCAGCGTGCCCGACAGCGAGCCGCGCATGCGACCGCGCAGCCGGACCAGGCGGGCGTACCAGTTGGCCGCCGACCCGGAGTCCGCGGTGACGATCGCGTCCTCGGGGAGGCGTTCGGACAGCTCCCACGCGATGCGCATCGGGTTGACCGGGTCGGCGTCCTCGAACGCCTGGGCGCGCAGCGCGTCCCACCAGTCGGCGACGTTCCGCTCGATGGTCGCCCGCCAGCCCTGCTTGCGGCGCAGGGCGGGCAGGAGGGCGCGCAGCGTGGACTTGGCGTCGCCGACGAGGTTCACCTCGGTGGGGTACCTCATGCCGATCAGCCGGCCGTCGGCGTCGATCTGCACGCCGCGCGCCTTGCCGAACTCGGGCAGGAACTGCGAGTACGGGAAGCTGGAGCCGACGATGAGCAGGGTGTCGCAGTCGCGCATCAGCTCGTAGCTGGGGCGGGTGCCGAGCAGTCCGATCGCACCGGTCACGTAGGACCGGTCGTCGGGTAGGACGTCCTTGCCCAGCAACGCTTTGGCCACGCCCGCGCCGAGCAGCTCCGCGACCTCGTGCACCTCGTCGGCGGCGTCGCGCGCGCCCTGGCCGACCAGGATGGCGACCTTCTCGCCGGCGTTGAGCACCTCGGCGGCCCGGTTGACCTCGGCCCGGGGCGGCACGGAGGTGTGCCACGAGTGGCTCGGCGGGCTGGACGGGACGTGCTTGAACGCGTGCTCGGGCGCGCTGTAGGCCAGTTCCTGGACGTCCGCCGGGATGATCAACGCGGTGGGCGCGCGCTCGGCCTCGGCCGTGCGGATGGCGCGGTCCAGGGCGTTCGGGAGCTGCTCGGGGACGGTGACGTCCACCAGGTACTCCGAGGCCACGTCCTTGAACAGCGAGTGGAGGTCCACTTCCTGCTGGTAGCTGCCGCCCAGCGCGGTGCGGGCGGTCTGGCCGACGATGGCGACGACCGGGACGTGGTCGAGTTTGGCGTCGTAGAGGCCGTTGAGCAGGTGGATCGCGCCGGGGCCGGAGGTCGCGAGGCACACCCCGACCCGGCCGGAGAACTTGGCGTAGCCGACGGCCTGCAGCGCCGACATCTCCTCGTGCCGCGCCTGGACGAACTTCGGCACGTTGTCCGCCCGGCCGAACGCGGCGACCAGGCCGTTGATGCCGTCACCCGGGTAGGCGAAGACGTGCTCGACCCCCCACTCCCGCAGGCGTTGCAGCACGTAGTCGGCGACCTGCATGGGAAACCCCTCCTCGGACTCGACTCACGCGTCGGGTACCCGGGGTCGGGGGATTTAGAGCGGCAGGAGCAGCCGCCCGCCCAGCAGCAGGCAACCGATCGTGACCACGGCGAACAGCGCCACCCACACCAGGCCGGGCACCCGCGTGATCCGCGCCAGCATGTCCGCGTCGGAGTTGGGCGCGCGCCCGCGCAGCCGGCGGCCCTGCAGCTCCCCCACCGGCCGCACGCCGCCGAGCAGCAGGAACCAGGTCACGAACAGCGCGAAGGCGGCCTGCCACTCCGCGGTCGCGTACCAGGAGACGACGAACATGACCGCCCCGGTGGCGACCACGGACAGCACGCCGAACAGGTTCCGGATCATGATCAGCATCGCGGCCAGCAGCACGACGGTCGCCCACAGCAGCGGCCGGACGTTGTCCGTGGTCACCAGCAGCGCCGCGCCCAGCCCGAGCAGCGACGGGGTGACGTACCCGGCGAAGTACATGAGCACGACCGCGATCCCGGTCGGCTTGCCCCGGGAGACGGTGACGCCCGAGGTGTCGGCGTTGAGCTTGATGCCTTCCAGGCGGCGGCCGGTGAGCAGGGCCACCAGGGCGTGCCCGCCCTCGTGGGCGATGGTGATGGTGTTCCGGCTGATCCGCCACACACCGGGACTGGCCACCAGGACCAGGGCCAGCACGGCGGGCGCCCACTTCGCGAGTGTTGACATCGGTTCCAGCATGCCAGGCACGGGCCGTCGGCGGACCGGGGGTTGACCTGGAGCGCGCTCCAGCACCCAGGCTGTGCGGCATGGAGCGAGTGCGGATCGGATCCCTTGAGGTCAGCGCCCTGTGCCTGGGCACGCTGCCGTTCGGCAAGTACGTGGACGAAAAGACCTCGTTCGCCATCCTCGACCGGTACGTCGAGGCCGGGGGCACATTCCTGGACACGGCCAACAACTACGTGTTCTGGGACGGCGGCACGGGGGACGAGAGCGAGGAGACCGTCGGGCGGTGGCTGGCCGCCCGGGGCAACCGGGACGACCTGGTCGTCGCGACGAAGATGGGCGCCCGGCCCCGGACGCCCGGGGCGGGGCTGGAGGACGCGGAGGGGTTGGCCGGCGAGACCGTCCTGGCCGCCGCCGAGGGCAGCCTGAAGCGGCTGGGCACCGACCGGATCGACCTCTACTACAGCCACATCGAGGACCGGTCGGTGCCGCTGGAGGACACGCTGGGGGCGTTCGCCTCGCTGGTCGAGCGCGGGGTCGTGCGGGAGATCGGGGCGAGCAACCACGCCACGTGGCGGTTGGAGCGGGCGCGGGCGGTGTCGCGGCGGGAGGGCTGGCCGCTCTACACCGCCGTGCAGCAGCGGTACAGCTACCTCCTGCCGCGGCCCGGGGTGGAGCTGCCCGAGTCGGGGCACGTGCACATGACCGAGGAGCTGTTCGACTACGCGCGCACCGAAGGGGACGTCGGGCTGGTGGCGTACTCGACGCTGTTGTCCGGGGCTTACCGGGACAAGCCGCTGGGCGAGGCGTACGACCACGTCGGCAACGCCCGGCGGTTGACCGTGCTGGGGGAGGTCGCCGCCGAGTCGGGGGCGACGGTGAACCAGGTCGTGCTGGCCTGGTTGCTGTGCAAGGGGATCGTGCCGCTGGTGGGGGTGTCCTCGGTCGCCCAGCTGGAGGAGTCGTTGGGCGGGGTGGCGTTGGAGCTGGCCGACGAGCAGGTGGTCCGGCTCGACTCGGCGGCGTGACGCGGAACGGGGCACTGTCCGGTGTGGACAGTGCCCCGTTCGCCGAGGTGGGTCAGCGGTAGTGCCGCGCCTTGTGCTGCTCGGCCACCGCCGGGTCGATCGGTTGGACCGGCCGCGGGGACACGGTGGGGTCCACGGACTCGATGCGCTTGTCGTGGGGACGGTCGCGCAGTTCTTCGTCGTGGGTCAGGTCGCGGTCGCGCTGGGTCGGCATGTCCCGGTCGTGGACGCTGTCGTCGCGGATGCTGTGGTCGCGCACGGTGGTGTCCACCGGCTCGACCTCCTGCTCCGGCACGACCACCTTGCGCCGCGCCGGCATGACCGCGATCAGCACGCCGACCAGGGCCAGGCCGAGGTGCAGCCAGTTGTCGTTGGTGTTGAGCGCCAACGGGTTGCCCAGCCGCTCGACCGGGTTGACCACCAGGCCGGCCAGCATCAGGCCCCAGACCAGCACCACGCCGTAGACCAGGAACACGATCCAGCCGTACAACCGCGCCAGGCCGGAACCCGTGGCCATCAGCAGACCGAGCACACCGAACGCCAGGTGGACGACGTTGTGCAGGGGGTTGACCGCGAAGCCGAACAGCATCGCGTGCTGATCGCCCGCGAAGTCACCGAACCCGGTGCGCACGAACCCCGCCACACCTGCGACGAGGAAGAACAGGCCGAGCAGACCTGCCAGCACCTGGGCGGGCTGGAGGCCCGCGACCTTGACACGACCGACGGTCGAGTGGGTCATCACGCCCTCCCGTGAGGGTCCGCGAGAGCCCGCCTTCCGGGCTCCGGACGATCCCACGGCTACCCCCCGGTCACCCACCGCAAACCCGGCCCGGGTCGGGAGCGGGCACACGGACCCGCTCCCCGCCGGACAGGAGTCCACCCCGCCGTGTCGGGGTTGTCGTGGAAACCCGGCCCACCCCATTAGGACCGGGGCGCCGCCGCGCGGATGCCGCGCGGTCCACATCGACAAGAACGACTATGACAAGCGGAAGGGCTTGCGGTCAAAGGAATTAGTGCTGGTCGAAGGCGGTCCCGGCGGCGCGTTCGCGCCACACCAGGGAGTAGCGCCAGTACAGGTGGCGGCGGACGCGCGCGCCGGGCAGGAGGTCCGCCACGCCGGCTTTGACCTCGTCCACGGACATGTGCCAGTCGCGGACCGGAGCGGTGTCGACGGGGTCGTCCACGACGGCCTTCCGGGCGAGGTCGGCGGGGACGGAGGCCAGGCTGACCACCCAGTCCCACGCGGTCTTCTCCTTGGCCAGGCCGAGGACGGCGAGCACGCCGCCGGGCGCGACGGCGTCCCGCAGGCGCGTGATGGCCGTGGTGAACGGCATGTGGTGCAGGGCGGCGATGCACGAGACGAAGTCGTACGGCCCGCCCAGGTCGTCCACGACGGCGTCGGCCCGGCGGACCTCGACCCCGGGCACGACCGCCTCGACCGCCTTGTCCACCCCGGTCACGCGGAGGCCGCGGGCGGCGAGTTGGCGGGCGAACCGACCGTTGCCGCAGCCCACGTCTAGGGCGGTGCGCGCGCCCGGCGGGACCTGGGCCAGCAGCAGCGGGTGGTAGTGCGCGTTGTGGTCGAAGTTCCCCATGTGATCGAGGACGCGCGGGGGTGCGCGAAGGTTGACCTCCAGTTAACTCGAACTTCTACGGTGGTCGAACCAGACCGAGGAGGGGGAACACCCACATGCGCGCCATCCGCCAGTACGAGTTCGGCTCGCCGGACGTGTTGCGGTACGAGCGAGTCGCCGACCCGACGCCCGGCGAGGGGCAGGTGCTCGTCGACGTGGCCGCCGCGGGCGTGCACCTGCTGGACACCTCGATCCGGCGCGGCGAGGCGGGCGGGCCGTGGCCGGTGCCCGAGCTGCCCATGACGCCGGGACGGGAGGTCGCGGGCACGATCACCCGGATCGGCGCGGAGGTCGATCCGGCGTGGGTGGGCAAGCGGGTCGTCGCGCACCTCGGGCAGACCAGCGGCGGGTACGCGGAGCTGGCCGTGGCGAACGCGGCCTCGCTGCACGAGCTGCCCGAGCACGTGCGGTACGAGGACGCCGTCGCGATGATCGGCACCGGGCGCACGGCGGTCGGCGTCCTGCGGATCGCGCGACTGGAGAAGGACGACGTCGTGCTGGTCACGGCGGCGGCCGGCGGGCTGGGGGCGTTGTTCGTGCAGGAGGCGAAGGCGGTCGGCGCGACCGTGGTGGGGCTCGCGAGCACGGCCAAGCTCGACCTGGTCCGGCGGCTGGGGGCGGACCACGTCGTGGACTACACGCAGCCGGACTGGCCGGACGCCGTGCGGGCCGAGGTCGGGGAGGCCACGGTCGCGCTGGACGGCGTCGGCGGCGCGCCGGGGCGGCAGGCGCTGGAGCTGCTGGGGATCGGCGGGCGGACGATCCTGTTCGGCTGGTCGGCGGGCGAGCCGACCCGGATCGAGACGCTCGACCTGTACCAGCGGGGGCTGACGGCGTCGGTCGCGGTCGGGCCGCGGCTGATGAAGGGCACGAACCTGCGCGAACTGGAGACGTTGTCGTTGCAGGCGCTGGCCGAGGGCCGGTGGAAGCCGCTCACCACGGTGTTCGGGTTGGCGGACGCCGCCGACGCGCACGCGGCGCTGGAGGGGCGGCGGACCACGGGCAAGGTCGTGCTCACGCCGTGATCCGGCGGGCCCCGCCCGCGCACGGGCGGGGCCCGCTCCCCTCCTCACAGCGGCACGGTGACCAGCCGTTCCCCGTCGAAGGTGCTGACCTCCACGGCCGCCACGTCGTCCGGCGCGATCAGGGCCGACCCGTCGAGGTTCGTGCCCTCCTTCTCGCCCAGCGCCGACACCAGCCAGCTCCCGGCCTCCTGGCGGGACCCGTCCTTGGCGACGACCACCAGCCTGCACCGCTGGTTCTTCGCGATGCCCGCGACGGAGGCGTTCACCCGCACCCAGCCGGCGGCCGGCTTGACCTTGACGGTCATCCGCGCGCCGGTGCCCGGGTCCGTCGCCGTGGCGACCCTGGCGCCGGTGTCGGGGGTGGGGGTCGTGGTCTGGATGGCCTGGTCGGTGGGCGCGGTGCCGCGACCGACCGCGAACCCGCCACCCAGCACGACCGCGACGACCGCCGCGGCGGCCAGTCCGACTCCGACGCGCCGACGCCGGGCGCGCGAGTCCCGCTCGCTGCGGACCTGCCGCAGGGTGCGTTGCAACAGCAGGTCGCCGCCGTCGGGGGGACCGTCCAGCAGAGCCTCGGGGGGCACGTCGCCCAGCGCCTCCTCCACCTCGCGCAGTTCGGCCAACTCGGCGCGGCACGTCGGGCAGGCCGCCAGGTGCTCCTCCACGGCGCGCGCCTCCCGCTCCTCCAGGACACCCAGCACGTAGGCGCCCAGCGGGTGTGGATCGTGGTTCGTGGTCATCCGGCCACCCCCTTCAACGCGACCTGTTGTCCGGTGAACGTTTCCCTGAGCGCTTTGAGCGCGTAGTGCGATCTCGATTTGACCGTGCCCGGCGGGATGTTGAGGGCCGCCGCCGCCTCGGTCACGCTCCGGCCGCGGAAGTAGATCTCCAGCAGCACGTCGCGGTGGTCCGAGGACAGCCGGTCCAGGGCCTCCAGCACCACGACCGAGTCCACCACGGAGTCGGCGTGGTCGCGCTGGACGGGTGGCGCGGCGGGTGTCTCCGCGACCTCCTGGGGCCGGGCGGCGCGGGCGCGGACGCGGTCGGTGACGATGTTGCGGGCGACGGTGAGCAGCCAACCCCGCACCGAGCCCTTGCCGTTGACCAGGGCGTCGGGGTGGCGCCAGGCGCGGACCAGCGTCTCCTGCACGACGTCCTCGGCGGCGGCCCGGTCCCCGGTGAGGCGCGTGGCGTAGGCCAACAACGCCCGCCCGTGCTCCTCGTAGAGGGCGCGGACCAGCGCCTCGTCGGCCGCGGTCTCCCGTCTCCGGGACCACAAAGCCGCCATCCACCCGCTCCTCTCGTCGCCCCGGTCCCGCGGCCGAGTCCCGACGGTCCTCCGGTTGCCAGGGACACGGACCCCGGCCCGGTCCGGTTCAACGAGCCGCCCAACTTTCTCGCCCCACTCCCCGCTCCAGACCAAATCCGCTGGTAGCGGTCGTGGAACCGCCCCCTCAGGGACATTGACGGCCGGCGTTGAGGCACCCGGCGACCTCGGCCATCACGTGGTCGGGCATGACGTTGACGCCCATGGCGTGATCCGTGCGGGGGTCGCGCTCCTGCTCGGGGAACGAGTCGATCGCATAGGGCCGCCCGGCGGGCACGTCGTAGAACACGTGGATCTCCAGGCGGGGCACCGGGAACGTGCCGGCCGGACACACCCCGTTGGACGCGGGGAACTGCACATGCGCCCGATGGGACGCACTGTCGATGTTGCGCCCATCCCAACAACTGGGGAACTCGAACCCCCGGACCACCCGCCGCCCCTCACACAGCGGATACCGGTCGATCCACCCGGCGACCCCCTCGCACCCCCACCGAACCACCCCCGTGGCAGCCGAGGCCGCCCGCGCGCCCGCACCGGCACCCGACCCGCCGGCACTGGCCGGGTCGCTGTCGGCCGGGTCGCTGTCCGCCGGGGTGGCGTCGGACGGGGTGCCCGCGCCTGATCCGCCCGAGGCCGCGGTCCCGGCGGTGGCGTCGCCCGTGATCAGGCGGGTGAACCTCGGCAGGGGGACGACCGGGGAGACCGGGCTGCCCGTGTACCGCACCACGACCTTGGCGGGCGGCAGGACCTCGCCGGTGTTGCCGTGGGCTCCGCCGCCCGGGGCGTGGGCGTCGTGGCCCGGGCGGTCGAGCAGGCGGAGGACCGGCCAGTAGTAGGTGGACAGGTCGCCGTTCGTGCAGGTCGTGGTGCCGGCGGCCAGGGTTTCGTCGGTGCTGGTGTGGGTGGTGGTCCGGTTGCCTATGTATTCGTGCGTGTGGTGGGCGCCGTTCGGCTGTCCGGGGGCTATCACGACGTTGTCGGCGTTGAGGTGGCGGGCCTCGTTCCGGCCGCAGTCGACGGTGTAGGTGCCAGGGGACGCGTCCTGCGTCTGAGCGGGTGCGGCGCTGGGTGGCGGGATGTCGTCCAGGGCCGCGTAGCGGCCGTCGGCACCGCATGCGGAGAGCACGGTTACCGCGACGGCCAGGGTGGGGAGCAACCGCCTCACCCGCTCAGCTTCCCATCCGGGACGCGGGTGAGGAATCCGGCGGGAGGCGCAGGGCGGGTGACCGGTCAGCGGTGGGCGGTCGACTCGCCCGTTCGGGTGAGGTTCCGGAAGCCGAGCGGGGAGGGGTTGCGGTGGAGGGGAGTGAGCGACATCGGGGGCTCCTGGGGCGGCGCGGCGGAAGTAGGCAGCGCTGACACGTAAGGAAGGCCGAAACGGTTCAAAGATGTGGGGCTCACGAGGCGTCGAGTTCCCCGCCCCCGCGCCGGCCTCGACCCCGTGGCCCGACCCCGGCTAGTCCTCGTACAGCGCCTCGTACGCCCTGGCGTGGGTGGTGTGCACGACGTTGCGCTTCACCTTCAACGTCGGCGTCAGCTCGCCGGTGTCCTGGGTCAGGTCGCGGTCCAGGATGGCGAAGCGCTTGATCTGGGACACCCGCGCGAAGTGCGTGTTGGCCTCGTCCACCACGCCTTGGATCAGCTCGCGCACCTCGGGCGCGGTCGCCAGCGACGGGATGTCGGTGGGCAGGCCGCGTTCCGCCGCCCACGGCACGATCTCGTCCTGGTCCAACGTGATCAGCGCGACCAGGTACGGCCGCCGGTCGCCGTGGACCACCGCGTGCGACACCCAGCGGGACTGGCGCAGCTGGTTCTCCACGTTGGCGGGCGCGATGTTCTTGCCGCCCGCGGTGATGATGATGTCCTTCTTGCGCCCGGTGATCTTCACGAACCCGTCCTCGTCCACCTCGCCCAGGTCCCCGGTGTGCAGCCAGCCGTCGGTGAGCACGGCGGCCGTCGCGGCGGGGTTGTTCCAGTAGCCCGCGAACACGTGCGGCCCGCGCATGAGGATCTCGCCGTCGTCGGCGATGCGCAGCTCCAGGCCCGACATGCCGAACGCGCCGACCGTGCCCAGGCGGTGGCGGCCCAGGGTGTTGACCGTGCCGACGCCGGTCGACTCGCTCATCCCGTACCCCTCCAGCACCGGCACGCCCGCCGCGCTGAAGAACTCCAGCACCTCCACCGAGATCGGGGCCGCGCCGGACAGCGCCTGCCGCAACCGCCCGCCGAAGATCGCCCGCACGCGCGCGAACACGGCGTCCACCTGGTCGAACGCCGCCTGGAGGTCCGCCGGGACCGGTTGCCCCGCCGCCCGCAACCGGCGCACGGTCAGCCCGACGTGGACGGCCTGCTTGAGCTGGTCCTCCGGGATGCCGGCGGTCGCGGCCGTGTAGATCTTCTCGAAGATCCGCGGCACGGACGGCAGGAACGTGGGCCGCACCCGCGCCAGCTCGGGCACGATCCGCGACGCGTCACCGCCGAAGAACGCCAGGGTCGCGCCGACGTACAGGGCGGACAGCTGCACGATCTGCGCGTACACGTGCGCCAGCGGGAGGAACAGGTACACCACGTCGTCGGGCACCACGTACGACAGCTCTTCGGTGAGCCGGCACATGGTGAGCCAGTTGGTGTGCGTCAGCACGCACCCCTTGGGCGGGCCGGTGGTGCCGGACGTGTAGATGATCACCGACGGCGAGTCGGGGTCGATCGCGGCGCGGCGCGCGTCCAGTTCGGCGGGCAGCGGGGCGGTCCGGCCCTCGGACGCCACGTCGGCCAGGTCCTCGTCGATGACGACGATCTCGCGCAGCGACGGCACCTCCGCCCGGATCGACTCGACCTTCGCGCGCTGGGCGGCGTTCTCGGCGATCAGCAGGACCGAACCGGAGTCGGAGAGGATCCAGGCGCACTCCTCGGGCGCGCTGGACGGGTAGATCGGCACCACGACCCCGCCCGCGGCCAGCACGGCGAGCCCCGCCGCCGACCACTCGGGCCGCGTTTCGGACAGCACGGCCACCCGGTCGCCGGGCGCGACGCCCCGGTGCACGAGCCCGGAGGCGAGGTCCATCACCCACTCGGCGACCTCGGTGAAGGACCGGTCCACGAACCCGTCCGCACCCGGACTGCGCCACGCGGTGCGGCCGTCGTGCAGTTGGGCGGCGAGGAACGGCAGGTCGGCGACGACCCGCGCGGAAGCGGCCGTGGTCACAGACATCAAAACTCCTTGTTGGATGGCCGCGACTCCGACGCGGCCTCGCATCAGTTGGCGGGGTGGACGCGGACGTGGGTGCCGTTCAGAACAGCCGTGCCGGACAACGGGTCCAAGCGGAGGTCGTCGGTCAGCAGGTTGACGTTCACGCCGGCGTGCTGAGACGCCACGGAAAGCCTCGTTCCAGGCCGGTCGTGGCCCCAGCCGTGGGGCATGGAGACCACGCCCTGGGCCATGTCGGGCGTCACCTCCACGGTCACCTCGACCTTGCCGACCCGGGACGACACCTCCGCCGTGCCGCCGTCGGCCAGCCCGAGCCGGGTGGCGTCGGACGGGTTGACCAGGAGCGTGCACAGCCGGCCCTTCACCAGCGCGGGCACGTTGTGCATCCAGGAGTTGTTGGTACGCAGGTGCCGCCGCCCGACCAGGACCAGGTCGTCCGACACCTCTCCCAGCGCCGCCCGCACGCGGGGCAGGTCCGCCGCGATCGGGTCCGGGCACAGCTCGATGCGGCCGGACGGCGTGCGCAGGATCTCCGGTATGCGGCTCTGCAACGCCCCGAGATCCATGCCGTGCGGGTTCGCCAGCAAGTCCTGAATGGACAGTCCGTACGGTCCGGACCGCAGTTTGGCGTCGAGCAGCCGTTCCTCGCGGGTCAGGTCCGACGGACCGGACAGGCCGACCAACGCGTCGAGGTCGGCGTCCGGACCCAGGCCGGCGAAGATCGCGGTCAGGCGCAGGAAGATCTCGCACTCGTCCAGCAGACCGGGCGAGAGCGGCACGGCGGGCCGCGAGTACTTGACCACGTTCCGCACGGTGAACGACAGGAACGCCAGGTCGTAGTGCGCCCGCTGGCTCGGCGGTGGCGGCGGCAGGATGACGTCGGCGTGCCGGGTCGTCTCGTTCAGGTAGGGATCGACCGACATCATGAAGTCCAAAGTGGACAAGGCGGCGTCCAGGCGCGCCGAGTTGGGCACGGACAGCGCCGGGTTGCCCGCCACCGTCACCAGCGCCCGCACCTGGCCGGGACCGGGCGTCTCGATCTCGTCCGCCAGCGTCACCGCCGGGAACTCCCCCGCCACCTCCGGCAGCCCGCGCACCCGGCTGTGCCACCGCCCGGTGGCGAACCCCTTGCCGCGCCCGGAACCGCGCCGGGTGTGCGCGGGCAGCGGGAACATCGCGCCGCCCGGCCGGTCCAGGTTGCCGGTGAGGATGTTGAGCACGTCCACCAGCCAGCTCGCGACGGTGCCGAACTCGACCGTCGTCGTCCCGATCCGCCCGTACACCACGGCCCGCCGCGCGCCGGCGAACCGGTGCGCCAGGTCGCGGATGTCGTCGGCCGCGATCCCGCACCGGGCGGCCACCGCCTCCGGTGAGAACGGCTCGACCAGCGCCCGCACCTCTCCGACGCCGACCACGTGCTCGGCCGGCGACCCGAGGTCGACCAGCCCGGCCGCGAACAGCTCGTGCGCCAGCGCCAGCAGCAGGAACACGTCCGCGCCGGGCCGGATCGCCAAGTGGGTGTCGGCGATCGCGGCGGTCCGGCTGCGGCGGGGATCGACCACGACGAGCGTCCCGCCGCGGGCCCGCAGGTCCTTGAGCCGGGTCGGCACGTCCGGCACGGTCCACAGGCTGCCGTTGGAGGACAACGGGTCCGCGCCCAGCAGCACCAGGAAGTCGGTGCGGTCCACGTCCGGCACGGGGATGGAGAACATGCCGCCGTACAGGTGACCGGAGGACACGTGCTTGGGCATCTGGTCGATCGTGGAAGCGGTGAAGATGTTGCGCGACCCCAACGCTTTGCGCAGCGCGCCCGCGTAAAGGCCGCCCGCCAGCGAGTGCACGTTGGGGTTGCCCAGGTAGGCGGCGACGGCGTCGCGGCCGTGCTCGGCCACCACCGCGGTGAACCGCTCGTCCACCACGGCGAACGCCTCGTCCCACGACACCGGGACGAACTGCCCGTCCCGCTTCACCAGCGGCGTGCGCAGCCGGTCCGGGTCGGCGTCGAGCGCGCCCAGGGAAGCGCCCTTCGGGCACAGGAACCCGCGGCTGAACGTGTCCTGCCGGTCGCCGCGCACCCGCGTGACCCGGTCGCCCTCGACGGTCAGCTCCAGCCCGCACGTGGCCTCGCACAACGGGCAGGTCGTGTACGCGGTGCGCATGGTGCTCCCCTATCGACTCGACTCGCAGGGCCTGAGCCGCCCGGCCGCGGTCAGCCCCATCAGCTCGCTCAACGCCCGCGCGACCATGCCCGGCCGGTCGGCGCAGTCGGCCAGGCGGAACCCGACCACCGCGCGCGACCCGCCCAGCAGCCGCACCGGGTCCACCGCCGGCGGCTCGCCGTAGCAGACGATCCGCCCGAACGGGGCCAGCGCCGCCAGCGACCGCTCGAACACCTCGCCGCCCCGCGCGTCGAGCACGACGTCCACGGGCCCGTGCTCGACCAGCCGCTCGGTCAGCCCGGCCGGTTCGGGCGACACGGCCACGTCCGCGCCGAGCCGCAGCGCCACCCGCCGCTGCGTCCGGGTGCCGGCGGTGGCCACCACGCGGCCGGCCCCGAAGCTCACCGCGAGCTGCACGGCCAGCGCCCCGACCGGCCCGGCGGCGTCGTGGACGACCACCGACTCGCCCGGTTCGAGGTGGGCGCAGGTGCGCAGCAGGTGCCACGCGGTGACCCCGGGCCCGCCCAGGACCACGGCGGCCTCGTCGGAAACCCCGGCGGGCACGGGGAAGACCGCGCCGTCGAACGACAGCGCCCGACGCCCGTCCGCCGTGACGACCCGCATGTGAACCACACAACACACCCCGGTTGCGGGTCGGTTAGTGGGGACTCCACGACAACTAAGCGCGCAGCCCCCGGAAGAACGCCCGGACGTCCTCGACCAGCAGGTCGGGGGCTTCCATGGCGGCGAAGTGGCCGCCGCGGTCGAACTCCGACCAGTGCACGATCGTGTGCTCCCGGTCGAGGGTGTGCCGGATGGAGACGTCCAGCGGGAACACCGCGACCCCGGTCGGCACCGGCGACTTCTCGCCCGCCGACCAGGCCCCCGCGTGGGCGGTCTCGTAGTAGCTGTTGGCGGACGACCCGGCGGTGCCGGTCAGCCAGTACAGCGTCACGTTGGTCAGCAGCAGGTCCCGGTCCACGGCGTCCTCGGGCAGCTCGGCGGCCGGGTCGGTCCACTCCTTGAACTTCTCCACGATCCAGGCCAGTTGGCCGACCGGGGAGTCGTGCAGGCCGTGCGCGAGGGTCTGCGGGCGGCTGACCTGGATCATGGCGTACCCGGACTGCTCGGTGTTCAGGTAGTCCAGGCGAGCCAGGCGCCCGCGCTCGGCGTCGGTCAGCTCGACAGCCGGGTCCACCGGGGTGAACGCGGACAGGCCGTTCGCGTGGACGCCGACGACCTTGTCCGGGTTGAGCCGCCCCAGCCCCGGTGAGATGACCGCGCCGGTGTCGCCGCCCTGCGCGCCGTAGCGGTCGTAGCCGAGGCGGTCCATCAGTTCGGCGAACGCCCGGGTCACGCGGTGGGTGTCCCAGCCGGGTTCGGTGGTGGGGCCGGAGAACCCGCTGCCCGGGATCGAGGGGACGACCAGGTGGAAGGCGTCGGCGGGGTCGCCGCCGTGCGCGGCCGGGTCGCTCAGCGGGCCCAGGACGTTCAGGAACTCCACGATCGAGCCGGGCCAGCCGTGGGTGAGCAGGAGCGGCAGGGCGTCCGGTTCGGGCGAGCGGACGTGGAGGAAGTGGACGTTCTGACCGTCGATCTCGGTGGTGAACTGCGGGTACCGGTTCAGCTCGCGCTCGTGGACGCGCCAGTCGTAGCCGTCGCGCCAGTACTCGGCCAGGCCCTTGAGGTAGCTCGCCGGGACACCTCGGCTCCAGCCGACGCCGGGCAGGTCGGTGGTCCAGCGGGTGCGGGCGAGGCGCTCGCGCAGGTCGTCCAGGTCGGCTTGGGGAACGTCGATCGTGAAGGGCTTCATGACGACCACGCTAGGAGCCGGTTGGGTCAGGTCCGGTCCTAAGCTGGCACCCGTGTTGGAAACCTCCGCGCGACTGCTGCGCCTGCTGTCCCTGCTGCAGAACCGGCGCGACTGGTCGGGCGCGGAACTGGCCGAACGGTTGGGGGTCACGCCGCGCACCGTGCGGCGCGACATCGAGCGGCTGCGGACCCTCGGCTACCCCGTCCTGGCCTCGGCCGGGACGGCGGGCTACCGGTTGGGCGCGGGCGCGGACGTGCCGCCGCTGCTGCTGGACGACGACGAGGCCGTGGCGGTGGCGCTGGGCCTGCGCACCGCCGCCGGCGGGTCGATCACCGGCATCGAGGAGACCTCGGTGCGGGCGTTGGCGAAGCTGGAGCAGGTGCTGCCCTCGCGGCTGCGACACCGGATCAACGCCCTGCACGCGGCGACGGTGCCGATGGGCGGCGCGGGCCCCACCGCCGACCCGGGCACGCTCACGGCGATCGCCGCCGCCATCCGCGACTCGCTGAGCCTGCGCTTCGACTACCGCGCCCACGACGGGACCGCGAGCGTGCGCACCGCCGAGCCGCACCGCCTGGTGCACACCGGACGCCGCTGGTACCTGGTCGGCTGGGACGTCGACCGCGGGGACTGGCGCACCTACCGCGTGGACCGCCTCACGCCCCGCACCCCCACCGGTCCCCGCTTCACGCCGCGCACCCCGCCGGACGCGGACCTCGGCGGCTACACGTCCCGCGCGATCTCGACGTCCGCCTACCGCTACCAGGCCCGGTTCACCCTGCACGTGGACGCCGCGACCGCCGCCGAGCGGATCGCGCCCACCACCGGCGCGCTGGAGCCGGTCGACGAGCACTCGTGCACGCTGCGGGCCGGGTCGAACTCGTTGGACGAACTGGCGATCTACGTGACGACCACCGGTTTCGACTTCCGGGTGCACGAGCCGCCGGAACTGGTCGAGCACGTCAAGACCCTCGCGGCCCGCCTGTCCGCCGCTGCGGATGGGTCATAGCGTTCGCTCATACCTCATTGCAACGAGCAACCCCCATGTTGCGTTAACTCCGAGGATCGTTGCAACAATGTTCAAGCTTTCACCTGCACTTATGCGGTTTCTCCGCAACAAGCTTGTTGCTTCACCCGCAAACGCAACGTAGCTTTTGCCTCGTTGGAAACAACGAGAGCAGGAGAGAACGATGCAGACCTTCACCACCCCGGCCCCGATCACCGCCCTCCTCGACATCCCCGCCGGCACCGTCCGCTTCATCGCCGCCGACCGCGCCGACACCCTCGTCGAGGTCCTCCCCGCCGACGCCGGCAAGAGCCGCGACGTGACGGTGGCCGAGCGGACCACGGTCGAGTTCGCCGACGGCGTCCTGAAGATCGAGGCCACCGCCAAGAACCAGCTCCTCGGGGCGTCCGGCTCGATCGACGTGACCGTCCAGCTGCCCGCCGGCTCCCGCGTCGAGGCCAAGGCCGCGAGCGCCGAGGTGCGCGGCGTCGGCCGGTTCGGCGAGGTCGCCTTCGAGGGCGCGCACGGCTCGGTCAAGCTGGACGAGGCCGCGGGCGTGCGCCTGACCACACAGGCCGGCGACGTCACGGTCGGCCGCCTCACCGGCCCCGCCGAGATCAAGACCGGCAAGGGCGACATCACGATCTCCGAGGCCGTCCGCGGCACGGTCGTCCTGCGCACCTCCGCCGGGAACGTGTCGGTCGACGCCGCCCCCGGCGTCTCCGCCTCCCTGGACGCCGGCACCTTGCACGGCCGCGTCCACAACTCGCTCAAGAACGCCGGCGGCGCGCCCGCGCTGGCCATCCACGCCACCACCGACCACGGCGACATCACCGCCCGCGGCCTCTGACCACCCCGATCACCGGAAGTGAGGACGAAGGACATGACGACCACCGAGGACTACCAGGCCGCGGAACTGCTCCTCCGCCGACCCGCCGCCCCCGGCGAACTCGTCGTCGGCGACAAGGTCCGGCCGCAGTGGATCGACGGCGGCACCCGCTTCCGGTACGCCGTGAACACCGGCGCCGGCAAGGAGTTCGTGCTGGTCGACCCGGCCGCGGGCACCCGTTCCCCCACCGTCGAACCGACCGCGACCACCCCGCCGGGCAACCCGCTGGAGGTCGTCTCGCCGGACGGGAAGCTCGCGGTGTCCCGGCGCGGCCACGACCTGTGGGCCCGATCGCTGTCCGACGGCCGCAAGTGGGCGCTGACCACCGACGGCGCGCCGCACCACGAGTACGGCACCGGCCCGGACTGCACCGCCAACACCACGCTGCTGAACAAGATCGGCCTGCCGCACCTGCCGCCCGCGGTGGCCTGGTCGCCCGACTCGACCAGGGTGCTGGCGCACCGGACCGACCAGCGCCGGGTCCGCGAGGCCCACCTGGTCCAGGCCCGCCCCGCCGACGGCGGCGCGCCGGTCACCCGCACCCAGCGCTACGCCCACCCCGGCGACGAGCACCTGCCGACGGCCGAACTGGTCGTGCTGGACGTCGCCGCGGGGGCGGTGGTCCGGGCGCAGACCGACCCGCTGCTCATGCCGCAGATGTCGCCGATCACGACGAAGTGGGCGTGGTGGGCCGCGGACGGTTCGGCGGTGTACTTCCTGGACCGCCCCCGCGACCTGCGCACGCTGAGCCTGCGCCGGCTCGACCCGGCGACCGGCGCGGTCACCACCGTGCTCAGCGAGTCCGGGCCAACCCGCGTCGAGCCCAACCAGTGGCTGTACGAGCCGCCGATCGTGCGGATCCTGGCCGACGAAGTGCTGTGGTACTCGCAGCGCGACGGCTGGGGCCACCTGTACCGGTACGACCTGCGCACCGGCGACCTGCTCGGTCAGGTCACCGCCGGCGAGTGGGCGGTGCGGCAGATCCTGCACGTGGACGAGGCCGCGCGGGTCGTGTACTTCACCGCCTCCGGCCTGGTCGCCGACGACCCGTACCGGCGCACGGTCTGCCGGGTGGACCTGGACGGCACCGGTTTCGCCAAGATCACCGACGACGACCTCGACCACGTCGTGACCCTGGCCCCGACCACGGCGTACTTCATCGACTCCGCGTCCACTGTGGACACCCCGCCGGTGACGACGGTGCGCGACTGGTCCGGCCGGGTGCTGGTCGAGCTGGAGCGCGCCGACATCACCAAGCTGCTCGACACCGGCTGGACGCCACCGGAGCGCTTCCGCGTCAAGGCCGCCGACGGGGTGACCGACGTCTACGGCGTGCTCTACAAGCCGCGCGGGTTCGACCCCGCCCGCCGCTACCCCGTGGTGGACAACGTCTACCCCGGCCCGCAGGTCACCCGTGTCGCGCCGAGCTTCGACCCGGGCGGCATGGGCATGGACGCCGAACCGCTGGCCGCGCTGGGGTTCGCGGTGGTGGCGCTGGACGGGCGGGGCACGCCCGGCCGGAGCAAGGCGTTCCACGACGCCGGCGCGCTGGCCGACGCCGGCGGCCTGGCCGACCACGTGGCGGCGCTGCGGCAGCTCGCCGAGACCCGGCCGTGGCTGGACGTGGACCGGGTGGGCGTGCTCGGCCACTCCGGCGGCGGTTACGCGGCGGCCCGCGCGGTGCTGGAGTTCCCGGAGGTCTACCGGGTCGGCGTCGCCCTGTCCGGCTCGCACGACGCTCGCCACTTCAACGCGGGCTTCGTGGAGACCTACGACGGCGCGGACAACCCCGAGGCATGGGCACGGGCGTCCAATGTGGAGCTCGCGGACCGCTTGGCGGGCAAGCTGATGCTCGTGCACGGCGAGATGGACGACCAGGTCCACCCGACCCACACGCTGCGCCTGGCCGACCGGCTCGTCGCCGCCGACAAGGACTTCGAGCTGGTGGTCGTGCCGGGGGCGGAGCACACGTTCCTCGACTGCCTGGCCTACGTCCGCAAGCGCTGCTGGGACTTCCTGGTGCGCGAGCTGGCCGGCACGACGCCGCCCGCCCACCGCCCCGCCCCCATCGCGATCAACCCGGAGGTGCTCGCCGAGATGTTCGCCTGACCCCTCGACGGCCGGTGGCGTGCCCCCGCACGCCACCGGCCTCACGCACGTCCACAGGCTTCCAACAGCACCTCGCCGGCCGCGGTCCGCACGTACAGCACCGACCGCCCGGCCCGCTGCCGCTCGACCAGCCCGGCCTCCCGCAACACCTTGAGGTGCCGCCCCACCGACCCCAACGCCTGCCCGGTCACGGCGACCAGCTGCGTCGTGCTCATCGGCGTCCCGAGCAGCACCAGCAACGCCGCCCGCGCGGCCCCGACCAGCGCTTCCAGCCCGGTCGGGACGGCTTCCCGCCCCTCGGCGAGCACCCCGAGGCACGGGTAGACGACGGCGTACCGCTCCCGCCCCTCCCACGACACCCAGCTGGTGCGCGGCGTCACCGGCATGAAGAGCAGGTCCGCCCCGGGCGCGATCTCGCGCGGCGGGTAGGCGTTCCGGTTGACCTGGAACCGGCTCTCGCCCAACCACCGGGTGCCGGGCTTCAGCGAGTCCAGCACCGCCGCCCAGCCGCCGCGGTGCACCCGGGCGGTCCGCGCGACCACGTCGGCCTCCAGCACCCGCCGCCGGCGCTCCCAGTACGGCTCGACGGTCTCCCGCCACACGAACGTCAACAACGCGGTCGCCCGTTGCGGCAGGTCGTCCCGTTCCAGCACGGCCGGCAGCGGCCCGCGCAGGGACCCGCGGAGGTCGGCCCGCGCCTGCTCGGACCCGGTCGCCCGCACCCGCGCCACGGTCCCCTCGAACCCCTCCCCCGACGACGACGTGGGGCAGAAGAAGTCCGCGATCCACGACGTCCCGATCGCCGCCTCCACCAGCGGCCCGGCCACCGGGTCGGCCTCGCGGTACGCCCGGTACGCGGGCAGGTGCGCGCGCAACCAGTCCGCCTCACCCGGATGCGCCCCGGTCCCCGCGCGCAACAACCGCAGGCTCGCGAAGGTCTCCGCGAACGGCGACAGGACGAACCGGCTGCGCGCGAGCGTGTCCGCGTCGATCCGCCACAACCCCATCCGCACCACCTTTCGCGTGTCGGCGAAACAGTGAACACGGCCCGGCCCGCTCCCGAGAATCCGACCCATGCGCAGCTACCGGACCCTGTTCGCGACCCCGGAGTACACCCCGTTCCTGGCCTCCTTCGCCGCGTTCGCCGCCGCCCAGACCGTCGGCGCGCTGGCCCTGGGCACCCTGGTCTTCCGGGCCACCGGCTCGCCGCTGCTGGCCGCGATCAGCATGTTCGGCCCCCAGCTCGCCCAACTCGTGGGCGGCGCGCTGCTGCTCTCCGCCGCCGACCGGGTGCCGCCGCGCGCGATCCTGTCCTTGCTGTCCCTCGCCTTCGCGGCGGGCACCGCCGTCCTGGCGCTGCCGGGCCTCCCGATCTGGGCCGTGTTCGCCGTGCTCCTGGGACAGGGCCTGGTCGCGTCCCTGGGCGGCGGGGTGCGCGGCGGGCTGCTCAACGAGGTCCTGACCAAGGACGGTTACGTCCTGGGCAGGTCGGTCTACAACATGACCTGGGGCCTGGTCCAGGTGACGGGCTTCGCCACCGGCGGCCTGCTCCTGACGGTCCTGACCCCGCGGGACTGCCTGCTCCTGGCCACGGCCGCGTACGCGCTGTCGGCCGTGATCACCCGCCTGGGCCTGACCCGACGCCCGCCGCGCGCGACCGGCCGCCCGTCGGTGCGGGCGACGTGGCGCACCAACGCCGAGCTGTGGTCCTCCCGCCCCCGCCGCCTCGCCTACCTGGGCCTGTGGATCCCCAACGGCCTGGTCGTGGGCGGCGACTCGCTGTACGTCTCCTACGCGCCGGAAGCCGCCGGCCTCCTGTACGCCTGCGGCGCGCTGGGCATGGTCGCGGGCGACCTGGCGGTGGGCCGCCTGGCGCCCCCGGCGCTGCGCCCCCGCCTGGCCACCCCGTTGCGCCTGCTCCTGGCGGTGCCCTACCTGTTCTTCTTCCTGCACCCGGGAGTCGCGCTGTCGGCCGTGGCGGTGACCGCGGCGTCCGTCGGCTTCGCCGCGAGCCTGGTCCTCCAGGAACGCCTGATGGCGGTCACCCCGGACCACCTGGCGGGCCAGGCCCTGGGCCTGCACGGCACCGGCATGGTCGCCGTGCAGGGCATCGCCGCCGTCCTCGCGGGCACCCTGGCCCACCTGACCGGCCCGGCCACGGCGATCACGCTGATGGCGGCCGCGTCGGTCACGGTGACCCTGGCGCTGGCCAAGGGGTCAGGACGAGCGGCCGTCCAGGACTCGGGCCAGCTCCAGGCGTGAGGACACGTGCAGCTTGGCGTAGACCCGGGACAGGTACACCTCGACCGTGCGCGGGCTGTAGTGCAGGGCCGCCGCGATGTCCCGGTTGCGCATCCCCTGCTGGACCAGCCGGGCCACGTTCCGCTCGGCCTCGGTCAGCAACCCCTGCGTCTTGGCGCGGGCGCGCGGCACCTTGGCCCCCAGCTCCCGCAACCGCGCCCCGGCCCGCCGCCGCAGCCCGTGCGCGCCCAACCGCTGGAACGTCGTGTAAGCGTCGAGGAGCTCGGCGACCGCACCCGGGTCCACCAGACCCAGGGCCAACTGCCCGCGCGCCTTCTCGAACACCAACCCGCCCGCCTCGGCCTCCACCACGGCGGCCCGCAACACCGAGGCGTCCCCCGCCACCACGCCCTCGACCCGGCGCACGGCGGTCCGCGTCCACGGCGCCACCCGGTCCGCCGCGAGCACCGCCAACCGCTTCACCGTCCGCCGGGCCTCCTCGACCCGTCCGTGCTCCAGGTCCAACTCCACCAACCGCGCCAACAGCACACAGCTGTAAGCCGTGCTGCCGGAGGCGTCCACGGCCTCCACCAGGGTCGTGCGAGCGCCCTCGACGTCCCCGCGCGCGGCCAGGTACCCCGACATCGCGTACGCGTGCAGCCGCGCCATGTTCGGGGTCGTCGGGGGTTCCAGGGCGGCCAGCCGCGCGGCCACGTCCAGCTCGCCGCGCCAGGTCCGGATCTCCAGCTCGATCGCCCGCAGACCGTGGAGCATCATCAGCTCCTGCCGTGACTCCAGCTCGGCCGTGGCCCGCCCCAACCGGTCCAGCGACGCGTCCCACCGCCCGCCGAGCCAGTCCAGCGCGACCCGCGTCAGCTCCAGCTCGCCCTGGAACGCGAAGCCCGCCAACCGCTCCGCCCGCCGCAACCGCCAGGTGGCGTCGTGCACCAGCCCCGCCAGCGCACCGGTCGACGCGGCCACCGCAAGCGCTTGCCGTTCCAGCACCTCCGACCCCCGCGCGGCGGCCAGGGCCCGGTTCGCGTAGTCCACGGTCTTGTCGTGGCGGAACAGCATCGACGCCAGCACCACCAGCCGGTCGAACACCACGACCGCCTCCGCCGACGAGGAGAACTCCATCGCCTCGACCCGCGCGGCCTCCGCCAGCGCCTCGCCGTACCGGCCGGTGAACACCAGCAGCACCGCCCGGGACGCGTGCAGCGCCGGGGTCGTGTCGCCGGCCGCCACCTCCGCGTCGGCCAACCGCAGCGCCTCCGCCATCCGCCCCACCAGGAACAGGCTGCTCAGCACCACCACCGCCGCCCGGCTGCGCACCGGGCCCCGGGGCAGGTCGGCCAACGCCGCCAACCCGGGCGGGATCGCGGCGGCCGGCCGGGACGCGTGGGCCAACGCCCGGCACTGCAACGCGAGCAGCTCGGCCCGTTCCGGCGCGGCCACCGGCAGCAGCTCCAACGCCCGGCCGCACAGCGCCGCCGCCGTCTCCGGCGCGGACGTCCGCGCGGACGTGGCCGCCTCCGCCATCACCCGCACCGCGCGCAGGTCGCCCGGCGCGGCGGACTCGGCCAGGTGCCAGGCCAGTTCCAGCAGGTCCACCGGCAGCCCGCGGTCCCGGTCGTCCAGCAGCCGGGCGCTGATCAGGCTGTGCAGGTGGCGGCGCTGCGCGGGACCGATCTCCTGGTACAGCGCCTCGCCGACCAGGGCGTGCGCGAACCGGTAGCCGCGCTCGTCGTTGCGCACCACGTGCAGCCGCAGCAGCTCGTCGAACGCGGCCACCACGGTCTCCTCCGGCAGCGACGACACCCGCGCCAGCAGCCCGATCTGGTCCAGCCGCACCCGCCGGAAGATCGACACCGCCCGCGCGACGGCCCGGGTGTCCCGGTCCAGCGGCGCGACCCGGCGCAGCACGGCCTCCCGCCGGGTCAGCCGGATCGCGTCCGGCCGCACCGCCAGCCGCGCCTGCCCGCCGTCCACCGCGACCAGGTCCAGCTCGCGCAGCGACCGGGCGATCTCCACGGCGAAGAACGGGTTGCCGTCGGCCCGCTGGTGCACCTCGCGCGCCAGCTCGTCGTGCACGGCCGTGCCCAGCACGGTCTCCACGATCCGCTTGACCTCGCCGCCGGACAGCGGCGCGAGGTCGAGCCGCACCACCTCGGCGTGCCGTTCCAGCCGGTCCAGCAGCTCGTCCGCCGCCGGGTTGTCGTGCACCGGGCGCACCGCCGTGACCAGCACCAACGGCGCGGCCGACACCCGGCGCAGCACCACGCCGAGCATGGCCAGCGAGTCGTCGTCCACCTGCTCCAGGTCGTCCAGGACCAGCGCCGTGCGGTCGGCCAGCACGCGGGCCACCAGTTCGCACGCCCGGTCGAACCACGACGCGTCCGGCGCGGCCCGCAACGCCTCCACCGCGGCCGTCACGTCCGGTGAGCGCGGCACCGACCGCAGCGCGGTGGCGACCGCCGCGTACGGGATGCGCCGGGCCACGTCGTCGGACTCGGCGGCGGGCACCTCCGGCCCGAGCCGCCGGCGGACCTCGCCGAGCAGGCTGGACTTGCCGATCCCGGGCTCACCGGACACCACCACGGCGACCAGCCCGGCGGCGGGCGCGCGGTCGAGGGCGTCGGACACCAGCGCCAGTTCCGGTTCGCGACCGAAGAACGGCGACACGGCGGCGGCCTCCCGGGGTGCGCGGGCTGGGCTTGTCACCCTACCTATCGCGGAACCCCTACTCACGTGTCGCCGCTCACCCGTGGTCGCATGGTCGCCACCCACCGCCACCACGGGAGGATCAGTGACGGTCCAAGGCTTCTGCGGCCCCGGTTTCGAAGACGTCCGGGCCGAGTTCGAGCGCAACTTCGCCGAGCGCGGCGAGGTCGGCGCGAGCGTGCACGTGACCCTCGACGGCGAATCCGTCGTCGACCTCTGGGGCGGGGTCGCGTCGAACGCAGCGGGCGGCCGCCCGTGGACCGAGGAAACGGTCACGCACGTCTGGTCGTGCACCAAGGGCGCGACGGCGTTGTGCGCCCACATCCTCGCGTCGCGCGGCGAACTCGACCTCGACGCCCCGGTCACCCGGTACTGGCCGGAGTTCGGCCGGAACGGCAAGGAGCGCACGCTCGTCCGGCACCTGCTCGGCCACCAGGCCGGGCTCGCCGCCGTCCGGGAGCCGCTCCCGCGGGACGCCATGTACGACTGGGCGCTGATGACCGACGTCCTCGCGCGGCAGGAGCCGTTCTGGGAGCCGGGCACCGCGCACGGCTACCACGCGCTGACGTTCGGCCACCTGGTCGGCGAGGTGGTCCGCCGGGTCACCGGCCTCACGCTGGCCGAGTTCTTCGAGAAGGAGGTCTCCGGGCCGCTGGGCCTGGACTTCTGGCTCACCCTGCCCGAGGACCTCGAACCGCTGGTCGCGCCGACCGTCCCGCCCACGCCCGGCAGCACCGCCTCGCCCTTCTCGGTCGCCGCGACGACCCAGCCGCAGTCCATGCAGGCGTTGATGCTCATGAACAACGGCGGCTACCTCATCGCGTCGAACAGCCGCGAAGCGCACGCCGCGCAGTACGGCGCGGTCGGCGGCATGAGCAACGCGCGGGGCCTGGCGCAGATGTACCGGCCGTTGGCGTTGGGCGGTTCGTACAACGGCGTGGACCTGGTCTCCGAGGAGCAGATCGCCGTCATGTCCGCCGTGACCTCCGCCGGCCACGACCGGATGCTGCTCGCGCCGACCCGGTTCTCGCTGGGTTTTCTGAAGGCCGACAACAGCCCGGCGCAGGAGGGCGACTCCATGGGCCTGTCCGAGGACGCGTTCGGCCACTCCGGCATGGGCGGGTCCATCGGCTTCGCCGCGCCGGCCGCGCGGATGTCGTTCGGGTACGCCATGAACCGGCAGGGCGCCGGAGTGGGGTTGAACGAGCGCGGACAGTCCCTTGTGGACGCCGTGTACCGCGCGCTGGGGTACCGACGCGCGGGTGGCGGCTGGTTCCGGTAGACCGGCCCGGAAGCGCCTACCATGACGGGGTGATCGAGGTCGTGCGCAGTGGCCGGGTCGCCGCGTCGCCGGAGCGGGTGTGGCACGTGGTGTCGCGTGCCGACCGCGCCGCGGAGTGGCTGGCCTTCGCGGACCGCGTCGAGGTGACCTCCGGCGGGGGCTGCGGCGAACGGCGCACCCAGTACGGCAGGTGGGGCGAGCGGCGCTCGGAGATCGACGTCGAGGTCGTCGAGTACCGCCGCCCCACCGTCCTGGCGTGGCGGCACGTGGCCGAGCGGCTCGACGGCCGCCCCGCGCCCCGGTTCGCCGCCGACACGGAGTTCCGCGTGGAACTGTCGCCGGACAACGGCGGGACGGTCGTGCTGCTGCGCTCGTGCCAGGAACCCGTCTCGGCGTTGAAGGGCCTGCTGATCAAGGCCTTCGGCCGCCGCCAGGTGGCCCGGGGCCTGGAGGACTCCCTGGCCCGCCTCACGGCCCTCTTCCCGCCGGCATGATCGGGGGATGAGGACCGCCCGGCACCACGGGGTCGCCGCCGCACTGGGCTCCCGCTCCGACGACGACCTGCTCGCCCTCCTGGACTCCGCCGCGCCCGGCGGCGTCGGGGTGGGCGGCGGCGCGAGCGTGGTGGAGGTGGCCGGCGTCCCGGTCTTCGCCAAGCGCGTCCCGCTGACCGCCCTCGAACTGGCGCACCCGCACGACACCGCGAACCTGTTCGACCTGCCGGTGCGCTGCCAGTACGGCGTGGGCGGCCCGTCTTTCAACGCCTGGCGCGAACTGGCCGCGAACACCGCCGTCACCGAGGCGGTGCTGGCCGGCGAGACGACGTGCTTCGCCCTCCTGCACCACTGGCGCGTACTGCCCGGCCGCCCGCCCGTGGCCGACGAGCACGCCGACGTGGACCGGGTCGTCGCCCTGACGGGTGGCCACGAGTCCGTGCGGACCCGCTTGGAGGCGCTGGCCGCGGCGACCCACAGCCTGGTCCTGTTCAGCGAGTACGTCCCGCACCCGGTCGAGGCCTGGCTGGCCGAGGACCCCCTCGGCCGCGCGCGGACCGTGGAGCGCCAACTACTGGGGACCGCGGAGTTCCTGCGCGGTCACCGACTCCTCCACATGGACGCGCACTTCGGCAACATGCGGGTCAACGACGACACGATCCACCTGACCGACTTCGGCCTGGTCACGTCACCGACGTTCGACCTGTCGCCCGCCGAACGCGACTTCGTCCGGCGCAACACCGACCACGACCTCGACTACGCCAAGATGCGCCTGGTCAACTGGCTGGTGGTCGCGGTGTGCGGGGTCGCGGTCGTCGGCCCTCCCGTGGCGCGCAACGAGTACGTGCGCCGCTGCGCCGCCGGCGACGTCCCGGCCGACGTGCCCCCGGTCGTCGCGGACATCCTGGCCCGGCACGCCCCCGCCGCCGCCCGCATGAACGACTTCCTCTGGGCCCTGTTCGACGGCGACCCGACCGCCGAGTACCCCGCCGGCTAACCCGCCCCGTACACCGAGCGCAGCCAGACGAACGCCAGCGTGTCCACCAGCTCACCGTCCCGCTTGGCGGACCTGCGCGCCGGCGAGCGGTTCACGAAGGCTTGCTCGTTCATCGACACCAGCACCGCCGCCAACGACCGCGCGTCGGGCCCGTCCGGCGCGACACCCGCCGCGCGTTCCAACGTGATCTGCTCGGCGGTGGCGTCGATGAACCGGCGCGCGACCCCGGTCCAGAACTCCCGCATCCGCTCGTCGGTGTCCCGCGCCCGAACCGCCGCCCGCAGCACCGGTCCGTGCTTGCGCCACAAGGCGAGCGTGCTGCCCAGGGCGCGGCGGATCGCGGCCTCCGGCGGTTCGCTGCCCCGCCGCAGCCACGATGAAGCGGCGTCGTAGAGGGCGTCCAGCACGCGCGCGGACAGGGCGTGCAGCACCGCTTCCCGCGAGGAGAAGTGGAAGTAGAAGGTGGACCGCGAGATGCCCGCGCCGGAGGCGAGTTCGTCCACCGCGATGTCCTCCAGCGACCGGTGCTGGAGCAGGCGTTCCGCGGTGTCCAGGATGGCCTGCGACGTGAGGTCGCCCTTGCTCGGGCGACGCCGGGACCCGACCGAACCGGCCGTCGACCGTGGGGGCATGGCCGACATGCTGTCCCTCCGGGGCACCCGCCCGCAACCCTTCGTGACGACACCGTGGCCGACGCGCACCGAACGTCCCAACGGGGTACACAGGACGGGTGGATCCGTTGTGGGCGTTGCGGCAGGTGGCCTTCCAGTTGGAGAGGGCGGGCGAACCGACCTACCGGGTGCGCGCGTTCCGCCGCGCGGCCGAGGTCGTGGCCGGACTGCCACCGGGCGACCTGGAACGCAGGGTGGCGAACGGAACCCTGACCGACTTGAACGGCATCGGCAAGGCCACCGCCGGCGTGATCACCGACGCCGTGCAGGGCCGGGAGCCGACGTACCTGGCCAAGTTCCGGGACCGGCCGGTGACCGGCGGCCAAGCCCTGCGAGCGAAGCTCAAAGGCGACTGCCACACCCACTCGGACTGGTCCGACGGGGGCAGCCCCATCCGCGAGATGGCCGAGGCGGCGAGGGACCTGGGCCACGAGTGGATGGTCCTCACCGACCACTCCCCGAGGCTGACGGTCGCCAACGGCCTGTCCGCCGACCGCCTGCGCCGGCAGTTGGAGGTCGTGGCGGACCTGAACACGGAACTGGCCCCGTTCCTGGTCCTCACGGGCATCGAGGTGGACATCCTCGACGACGGCTCCCTGGACCAGGACCCGGACCTGTTGGCACAACTGGACATCGTGGTGGCCAGCGTCCACTCGAAGCTGCGCATGGCCGAGCCGGAGATGACCAAGCGGATGATCAAGGCGGTGAGCAACCCGAACGTGGACGTCCTGGGCCACTGCACCGGCCGCCTGGTGGTCGGCAAGGGCAGGCCGGAGTCGACGTTCAACGCGAAGGCGGTCTTCGAGGCCTGCCGCGACAGCGGCACGGCCGTGGAGATCAACTCCCGACCCGAACGCCGCGACCCACCGGGCAGGCTGCTGCGCCTGGCGGTGGACCTGGGCTGCACCTTCTCGATCGACAGCGACGCCCACGCCCCAGGGCAACTCGACTGGCTGGGCTTCGGCTGCGAACGCGCCGAAGAACACGGCGTAGACCCAGACCGCGTCATCAACACCCAAACAGCCAAAGACCTCCTATCCAGCCACTGACACGCACGCCAGAAGGACGCGCAACGCCCCACGCCTTGGGGGCGCGCAGCGCCTCTCTGGGCCTGGCGAGGTCACACCCCAACCCGGGCTTCTTGCTTGTGTCATCTCCGTATGGCCTGCCCGAAGGGCTACCACACTTTCCCGGGGTTGGGCCAAAAAGTT
>NZ_JBEZBW010000085.1:0-36224 GCF_040647305.1 Saccharothrix sp. NPDC042600
TCCCCACCGCATGACCTGGCGGAGCCAACCACAGATTGCCGGGGTCGGTCGAAAAACTTTTGCTCGTTCCTCGCAAAACTTTTTGGCCCGACCCCGGCAATCTGTGGTAGCCCTTCGGGCAGGTCATACGGTGGGGAACACGAAGGCCCCTTGTGGCTGGTAGCCCGAACCAAAAGCACGCCGCTGCGCGGCGGAAGCGTCGGCGTGCGGCATCGGCTGTTGGGGGTTGTCGCAGTGGGTGGTCATTGGTTGGACTTCGGCGTGCCGGCCTCGGTCGTCCCGCGATGAACGTCCGATTATTCCACGATGAGAGCCCCGCGAAGCGTGGTCGATAGCGTCGGACAAGGGCACTGCCCAATCCGCTTCGAAAGCGAGGACCCGCTCATGACCGCCCAGATCGACCTGGCGAACCTGGATCTCACCGACGACCCGGAGACGCAGAACGACGTGTTCCTGGTCGCCTTCAACTCCGGGCAGGGGGCCATCTTCGACAGCCTCTACCGGGACGACTCGATCTCCAACCTCTCCGGTGGGCCGCTCACCGGGGCCGCGCGCACCGAGGCGATCACCAAGCTGCTCGCCACGAAGCCCGAGCTGAAGTCGAAGGTCAAGTCCTACTACTCCACCGGTGACACCTCGCTGATCATCGTCGACTACGACCTGGTCATCACGCTGGAGGACGGGCGCAAGCAGCGCATCCTCGGCAAGTGCACCGACGTCCTCGTGCGCGGCGAGGACGGCAAGTGGGTCATGGCCGTCGACCGGCCGGTCGCCGACGAGGTCCACGACCTCTGAACCCCGGGCGTGGGCCGTGCGCGAGCGGTGCGCCCGGCCCACGCTCCCCGAAGGGAAAGGACGTGCGATGGACCTGGCTCCCGAACTCTCGGCCGTGACGCCGGCCGAGATGCGTTCCACGCTGGGCCGGTTCGCCACCGGTGTGGTGGTGCTCAGCGTCGGTGGTGAGCACATCCACGGGATGACCGCCAACGCGTTCAGCTCCGTCTCCCTCGACCCCCCGCTCGTGCTCTGCTGCATCGCCCGCACCGCCACCATGCACCGCGCCATCACGGCCTCCGGGCACTTCGCGACCTCCGTGCTGCACGCGGACCAGGAGGGGAGCGCCCGGCACTTCGCCGACCGCACCCGGCCCGCCGGGCGGGCGCAGTTCGACGCCGTCGACTGGGTGCCCGGCCCGCACACCGGGGCGCCGGTGCTGGCCGACGCGCTGGCGTGGCTGGAGTGCGAGTTGACCGACGTCCACGAAGCCGGTGACCACTCGGTGTTCATCGGCCGGGTGCTGGCCACCGGCAAGGGGGCGGGGCAGGCGGGGCTGTTGTTCTTCAACGGTGCCTACGGGCAGGTCGGGACTACCGAAGGGCCACGATGAGCATTTCCGAGATGGAGGTCCGGCCCGCCACGCGGCCGACCCCGCCGCCGCGCACGATGAGGTCGCTGCGGGACCGGCGCGACGAGCTGACCAGCCGGGTCGCGCTGGGCAACCAGAAGGCCGTGGCGCGCCAGCACGGGCTGGGCAAGCGGACGGCCCGGGAGCGGCTGGAGCTGCTGCTCGACGAGGGGTCGTTCGTCGAGGTCGAGATGTTCCGGCGGGGGACCACGGGCGCGCACACCGACGGCGTGGTGGCGGGGTCCGGCACGGTCGAGGGGCGGCGGGTGTTCGTCTACGCGCAGGACTTCACCATCTCGGGTGGGTCGCTGGGCGCGGCGCACGCCGAGAAGATCCAGAAGGTGATGGACCTCGCCGTCGCGACCGGGTCGCCGATCGTCGCGCTCAACGACAGCGGCGGCGCGCGGATCCAGGAGGGGGTGATGGCGCTCAACGGGTACGGCGGGATCTTCCGCCGGCAGGTCGAGGCGTCCGGGATCGTCCCGCAGATCTCCGTGGTCCTCGGGCCGTGCGCGGGCGGTGCGGCGTACTCGCCGGCGTTGGCGGACTTCACGTTCATGGTGCGCGAGACCGCGCAGATGTACCTGACGGGTCCGGACGTCGTGGCCGCCGTGAGCGGCGAGCGGGTCACGCACGACCAGCTCGGCGGCGCGGACGTGCACGGCGGGATGTCCGGCGTGGCCACGTTCGTGCACGACGACGAGGAGAGCTGCTTCGCCGACGTCCGCCACCTGCTGTCCCTGTTGCCCGCCAACAACCTCGAACCCGCGCCGAGCTACGAGTGGACCGCCGGTGACCACCTGCGGCCCGCGTTGGCCGACTTGGTCCCCGTGGAGCCCAACCGGCCCTACGACATCCGCGCGGTGATCGCGGAACTGGTGGACGACGAGGACTTCCTGGAGGTCCACGAGGGTTGGGCGGCCAACGTGGTGTGCGCGTTCGCCCGCATGGGCGGCCAGGTGGTGGGCATCGTCGGCAACCAGCCGTTGATCCTGGCCGGCGTCCTGGACACCGCGGCGTCGCAGAAGGCCGCCCGGTTCGTGCGGTTCTGCGACGCGTTCAACATCCCGCTGGTGACGCTGGTGGACGTGCCGGGGTTCCTGCCGGGCACCGACCAGGAGTACGGCGGGGCCATCCGGCACGGCGCGAAGCTGTTGTACGCGTACTGCGAGGCGTCCGTGCCGCGCGTGCAGGTCATCCTCCGCAAGGCCTACGGCGGCGCGTACATCGTGATGGACTCGCGGTCGATCGGCTGCGACCTGTCGCTGGCCTGGCCCACCAACGAGATCGCGGTGATGGGGGCGGAGGCGGCGGTGAACGTCATCCACCGCAAGGAACTCGCCGCCGCGGCCGACCCGGCCGAGTTGCGGGCCGCGCTGGTGGTCGAGTACGCCGAAGAGCTGGTCCACCCGTACTACGCGGCCGAACGCGGCCTGGTGGACGACGTGATCGACCCGGCCGAGACCCGGGCCGCCGTGCTGCGCGGGCTGGCGATGCTGCGCGACAAGCGCCGCCGCGCACCGGCGCGCAAGCACGGCAACGTTCCGCTGTAAGCGCATCTACTGGGGAGGTCGAGCACCGCGCCAGTCCATTGTGGACGGCGCGGTGTTTCCGCGTGTGCCGGTCAACGGAGGAAAGCGTGAAGCGGCCCACCGACCGGGGGGCTGGTCGGTGGGCCGCCGTGGGTGGGCTGAGCCCCTCTGGGGGGTGGGGGTTCAGCCCGGTAGCAGGGTGAGCGGGTTGTCGCGCAGCGCCGTGCACACCGCGCGCAGGCCGATCACCAGCTGGTCGATCTGGGCATCCGTGATGCCGATGGACGGTTCGAACCGGAGCGTGTGGCCGGCGCTGGCGGTCGGGAAGACCCGCACCCGGTGGTGGTTGAGCAGGAAGCCCGCCACCACGTAGCCCGCCAGGCCGGTCCGGGCCAGCTCGCCCAGCGGGTCCGGCGCGCCGGTCTGGTCGTGGAACTCCAGGCCCAGCATCAGGCCGCGCCCGCGGACGTCGGCCACGACGGTCGGGAACTCCGCCGCCACCGACCGCAACGCCTGCTTGAGCGCGGTGCCGCGGGCCGCCGCCCGCTCGTAGGCGTCGGAGCTCTCCAGGAAGTCCACCACGCGCGACCCGATGTGGCAGGAGAACGCGTCCTTGGCGAACGTGGAGCTGTGCAGCAGTTCGAACTCCGGCACGTACGCCGACTGCCGCACCAGCAGCACCGACGTCTTCGCGATGCCGCCGCCCAGCGCCTTGGCCAGCACGATGTAGTCGCCGAGCAGGCCGACGTGCGAGGCCGCGTAGAACTTGCCGGTGCGGCCCACGCCGGTCTGGATCTCGTCCACCACGACCGGGAACCCGTGCGCGTCGGCCACCGCGCGGATGTCCGCCGCGACGACCGGGTCGAGCACGTGGATGCCGCCCTCGCCCTGGATCGGCTCGACGAAGAACGCCGCGACCACCGGCAGGTCCCGCTCGACCACCTGGCCGTCGTGGACGTCCAGCACGGTCACCCGGCTCTCCTCGACCGCCTTCGCGACCTCGCCGCCGGACACGAACCGCGCCGGCACGGCCAAGGCCCGGAACGGCACGCGGTAACCGGGGTTGTGCGTCAACTGCACGCTGCCGGCGAGCTTGCCGTGGAACGAGCCTTCCAGCGTCAGGAACACCGGTGGCGTGTCGTACCGGCTCTCGTTGTGCTCCCGCACCCGCGCGGCGAGGTCGGCGGGCGCGTCCGCCAGGTGCTCCTCGATCTCCGCGCGCAGCGCGGCGACCCGTGCGCCGCGGGCCATCTCGGCGTGCTTGAGCGCGACCTCCACGGCCTCCGCGCCGGTGTTGGCGAACACCGCCGAGTACGGCTCGAACGTCCCGAACTCCCGCCACAGCACGCGGTTCAGCGCGGCGGCGAGGTCGTTGGCGTACGGGTGGTAGGAGAACTGGGCGTGCACCGGGACGCCGCCGGCGAGCAGTTCCCGGGCGTGCGCCACGATCTCCGGGTGGTTGTGGCCCAGCACCAGCGAGCCGTAGCCGCCGACGAAGTCGACCACCGGGACCTCCTCGCCGGAGGCCTTGCGCCACCACAGGGTGTCGCCCTCGCCGCGCACGTACTCCGCGTCCAGGCCGAGCTGGGCGAGCAGCCCGCGCAGGTGCGCCTCGGCCAGTTCGAGCGCCATGTCAGTTGTCGCCGAACGGGTTGTCGATGGCGTAGCGCCACTTGCCGTCCGAGCCCTTGCGCAGCACGTCCAGGCCGGTGCCGGACAGCGAGCCCTCGCCCTCGATGTCGAAGGTCCAGTCCACGACCAGCAGCGCGGTGTCGCCGGTCACGTAGGACTCCTTGACCTCGGCCCGCATCACGGGCTTCTTGGCCATGAACTCCTCCACCGCGGCCTCGTGCTCGGCGCCGCTGATCGGCTTCTCCGGGTCCCAGATGGACACCGCGTCCTCGGTGTAGAGGGACAGCACGGTGGCCACGTCGCCCGAGTTCATCGCGCGGACGTACAGCGCGGTCATCTGGGTGGCGTCCTCGGGCAGCGCGAAGTTCGTGGTCATGGCGGACCAGTCCTTTTCTGCGGGATCGGGATTCGACGGGACCGACGAAACCAGGGGTCGGTCACGCCCCGGTAATCCGGTCGCCGCGAGAACGCCCGACGACCGTTTCGTGACTGGGGGAGAACTCCCGCCGGATAGAACGGTCGGTGCGGAAGGACCCAGCTCGCGGAAGGCGTTGTCGATGACGAACCTGGACGACTCGGTCGCGGTGGTCGGCGTCTCGTGCCGGTTGCCCGGCGCGGCGGACCCGGCGGCGTTCTGGCGGCTGTTGCGCGCCGGCCGGGACGTGGTGACCGAGGTGCCCGCCGACCGGTGGGAGGCGCTGGCACCCGGGACGAAGGCGGTGCGCGGCGCGCGGTTCGGCGCGTTCCTGGACGGCGTCGGCGACTTCGACGCCGGGTTCTTCGGCATCTCGCCGCGCGAGGCCGCCGCGATGGACCCGCAGCAACGGCTGGTGCTGGAGCTGGCGTGGGAGGCGTTGGAGGACGCGGGGATCGTGCCGGCGGCGCTGGCGGGCACGGGCGCGTCGGTGTTCGTCGGCTCGCTGCGCGACGACTACGCCGGGCTGGCGCTCGGGCGCGGCGCGATCACCCAGCACACCAACACCGGCACGCACCGCGGCATCATCGCCAACCGGGTGTCCTACGCGCTGGACCTGCGCGGGCCGAGCGTCGTGGTGGACACCGCCCAGTCGTCGTCGCTGGTCGCCGTGCACCTGGCGGCGGAGAGCGTGCGGTCGGGCGAGTCGCCGGTGGCGCTGGCGGCGGGCGTGAACCTGAACGTCCTGGGCGAGGGCGCGCTGGGCGCGGAGAAGTTCGGCGGCCTGTCGCCGGACGGGCGGTGCTTCACGTTCGACGCGCGGGCCAACGGGTACGTGCGCGGCGAGGGCGCGGCGGTGCTGGTGCTCAAGCCGTTGCGGGCCGCGTTGGACGACGGTGACGACGTGTACGCCGTGCTGCGCGGCAGCGCGGTCAACAACGACGGCGCGACCCCCGGCCTGACCGTGCCGGACGCGTCGGCGCAGGCGGCGGTCGTGCGGGCGGCGCAGCGACGGGCCGGGGTGGGCCCGGAGGGTGTGCAGTACGTGGAGCTGCACGGCACGGGCACGCCGGTCGGCGACCCGGTCGAGGCGGCCGGGCTGGGCGCGGTGTTCGGGTCGCGGCCGTCGCCGCTGGCCGTGGGGTCGGTCAAGACCAACATCGGGCACCTGGAGGGCGCGGCCGGGATCGTGGGGCTGCTCAAGGCGGTGCTGGCGATCCGGCACCGGGAGCTGCCGGCGAGCCTGAACTTCGTGACGCCGAACCCGGCGGTGCGGTTGGGCGAGCACAACCTGACCGTCCACACGGGACTGTCGGCGTGGCCGGAGCCGGAGCGGCCGTTGGTGGCCGGGGTGAGTTCGTTCGGCATGGGTGGCACGAACTGCCACGTGGTGGTCGCCGAGCCGCCGGCGCGGGCGCCTTCGGTGTTCGGGGGTCCGGTGTTCGGTGGTCCGGTGTTCGGGGGTCCGGGGTTCGGTGGTTCGGGGTTCGCGGTGGTGCCGGTCTCGGGCCGTGGTGCCGGGGCTCTGCGGGCGCACGCGGCGTTGTTGCGGGTGACCGAGGGGTCGCCGCGTGACCTGGGGTGGTCCCTCGCGACCACCCGTACCGCGTTCGAGCACCGGGCCGCCGTGGTGGCGGAGGACCGGGCGGGTCTGGACGCGGGGCTGGACGCTCTCGCGGCGGGCATCCCGATGCCGAACGTCGTGACCGGGGTGGTCGGTGACGGCCGGGTCGGGGTGGCGTTCACCGGTCAGGGGGCGCAGCGGGTGGGGATGGGGGCGCGGTTGTCCGACGCGTTCCCGGCGTTCGCGGCGGCTTTCGACGAGGTGTGCGCGCACCTGGACCCCGGGTTGCGGGACGTGATCGCGTCCGGTGCGGGGTTGGACGACACCGGGTGGACGCAGCCGGCGTTGTTCGCGGTCGAGGTGGCGTCGTTCCGGTTGCTGGAGTCGTGGGGTGTGCGGCCGGACGTGCTGGTGGGGCACTCGATCGGCGAGGTGGCCGCCGCGCACGTCGCGGGGGTGTTGTCGTTGGCCGACGCGTGTGCCCTGGTCACCGCGCGCGGTCGGTTGATGCGGGCGTTGCCGGCCGGTGGGGCGATGGTCGCGGTCGAGGCGGCCGAGGACGAGTTGGACCTGCCCGACGGTGTCGCGCTGGCGGCGGTGAACGGGCCGCGGGCGGTGGTGCTGTCGGGTGCGGAGGACGCGGTGTTGTCCTTCGTCGGATCGTTGAACAAGAGGACGAAACGGCTCCCGGTGAGCCACGCCTTCCACTCGCCGCTGATGGACCCGATGCTCGACGACTTCCGAGCGGTGGTGGCGGGTCTGACGTTCAACAATCCCACGATCCCCATCGTCTCGACGGTGAGCGCGGACGCGGACCTCGCCGACCCGGAGTACTGGGTGCGGCAGGTGCGGGAGCCGGTGCGGTTCTTGCGGGCGTTGCGGGCGCTGGAGGTCCCGACGCTGGTGGAGGCCGGGCCGGACGCGGTGCTGTCGGCGCTGGCCGGCGAGGTGGGCATCCGGTCCTTCCCGCTGATGCGCCGGGGCCACGACGAGCAGGTGACCGCGCTGACCGCGTTCGCCGGGCTGCACACGCGGGGCGTGGAGGTGGAGTGGCCGGCGGGGCGGCGGGTGAAGCTGCCGACCTACCCGTTCCAACGCGAGCACCACTGGCTGACCGAACCACGAACCGCACCCGCCACCGGGCCGACCGCCGCCGGGCCGGCCGCTGCCGGGCCGACCGCTGGCGGGCCGACCGCTGCCGGGCCGGCCGCCGTGCCCGCCGGGCCTGCGAGCGCCGGGTTTGTGAGCGCCGGGTCTGCCGCCGATGCGTCCGCCGCGTCCGCTTCCGCCGGCGCGCGAGCCGAGGTGGCGCAGCTCGTCGTCCGGCACGTCGCGGCCGTGCTCGGGGCCGATCCCGCCAAGGTCGATGTGCGGCGGCCCTTCCGCGATCTCGGGTTCGACTCGCTCATGGGCGTCGAACTGCGCGAGAACCTGGCCGGCGCGATCGGTCGCCCCCTGCCCACCGGGTTGCTGTTCGAGCACCCCACCCCGCGGGCGGTCATCGCGTTCCTCGAAGGCGCGGCCGAGGAGCACTCGCCGGCCGGTGGACACACCGCGGCCGACCCCGCCGAGCCCATCGCGATCGTCGGCATGGCGTGCCGCTTCCCCGGTGACGTGACCTCCCCCGAGGACCTGTGGCGGCTGGTCGACGACGAAGTCGACGCGATCGGGCCGTTCCCCGCCGACCGGGGCTGGCCCGCCGACCTCTACGACCCCGACCCCGACCGGTCCGGCACGACCTACGTGCGCGAAGGCGGGTTCCTGGTCGGCGCCGGCGAGTTCGACGCCTCCTTCTTCGGCATCTCCCCGCGTGAAGCCCTCGTGATGGACCCCCAGCAACGCCTGCTGCTCCAGACCGCCTGGGAAGCCGTCGAACGGGCGGGCATCGACCCCGAGGCGCTGCGCGGCAGTCGGACCGGCGTGTTCGTCGGCGGCACGGCCGGCGACTACGGGCCGCGCATGCACGAAGCGTCCGACCAGGCCGAAGGGCACGTGCTCACCGGCGCGACACCCAGCGTCATGTCCGGCCGCATCGCCTACCAGCTCGGGCTGGTCGGCCCGGCGCTGACCGTGGACACGGCCTGCTCCTCCTCCCTGGTCGCCCTGCACCTCGCGGTCCGGTCGCTGCGCAGCGGCGAGTCGGCCACGGCCATCGCGGGCGGCGTCACGGTGATGGCCACGCCCGGCATGTTCCTGGAGTTCTCCCGCCAGCACGGCCTCGCCGGCGACGCCCGCTGCAAGTCCTTCGCCGCCGACGCGGACGGCACGGCGTGGGCCGAGGGCGTCGGGCTCCTGGTGCTCGAACGGCTCTCCGACGCCCGCGAACGCGGTCACCACGTGCTCGCCGTCATCCGCGGCAGCGCCATCAACTCCGACGGCGCGTCCAACGGCCTCACCGCGCCCAACGGCGGCTCCCAGCAACGGGTCATCCGGCAGGCGCTGGCCGACGCCGGTCTGTCCACTGCGGACATCGACGTGGTCGAGGCGCACGGCACCGGCACGTCGCTGGGCGACCCGATCGAGGCGGAGGCGATCCTCGCCACCTACGGCCAGGACCGCGACACCCCGCTGTGGCTCGGCTCGCTGAAGTCCAACATCGGCCACGCCCAGGCGGCGGCCGGCGTCGGCGGGGTCATCAAGCTCGTGGAGGCGATGCGGCACGGCGTCATGCCGCGCACCCTGCACGTCACCGAGCCGACGCCGAAGGTGGACTGGACCGCCGGCCGCGTGGAGCTGTTGACGAGCAGGCGCGACTGGCCCGCCGACCGGCCGCGCCGGGCCGCCGTCTCGTCGTTCGGCATCAGCGGCACCAACGCCCACCTGGTCCTGGAGCAGGGTGAAGAAGCGCCGACGACGGTCACGCCGACCGCGCTGCCGGTGCCGTGGGTGTTCAGCGGGCGTGACGTCGAGGCGGCGCTGGCCCAGGTCGAGCGGGTGCGCGGGCGGCGGGACGTGGCCGAGGTGGCGCGGGCGTTGGCCGAGCGCACCCGGTTCGACCACCGGGCGGTGCTGGTCGGGGCCGGCGCCGACGAGCTGGCCCAAGCGGTCCCGGTGACCGGCAGTGCCCTCGCCGGGCGCACGGCGTTCCTGTTCACCGGGCAGGGCGCGCAGCGCGCCGGCATGGGCCGCGAGCTGTACGACGCGTACCCGGTGTTCGCGCGCAGCCTGGACGCGGTGGTGGCCGCGTTCGAACCGCACCTGGAACTCCCCTTGCGGGACCTGATGTTCGGGGACCGGCCCGAGCTGCACGAGACCCGGTACACCCAGCCCGCCCTGTTCGCGTTCGAGGTCGCGCTGTTCCGGCTCGCCGAGCACCACGGGCTCAAGCCCGACCTGCTCGCCGGCCACTCGATCGGTGAACTGGTCGCGGCGCACGTCGCCGGCGTGCTCACGCTGGAGGACGCGGCCACGCTGGTCGCCGCCCGCGGCCGGCTCATGCAGTCGGCTCGCGGGGGCGGCGCGATGATCGCCGTCCAGGCGACCGAGGCCGAGCTGGGCGAGCTGCCCGAGGGCGTCGCGGTCGCGGCGGTGAACAGCCCGAACTCCGTGGTGCTGGCCGGCGATGACCACGCGGTGACCGAGGTGGCGTCGCGGTTCGAGCGGACCCGCCGGCTCCAGGTCAGCCACGCGTTCCACTCGCCGCACATGGACGACGTGCTGGACGAGTTCCGCGCGGTCGCCGGGACGATCACCCACCGGGAGGCGGAGATCCCGGTCGTCTCCACGGTCACCGGCGACCTGCTGGAAGCCGACGCCGACCACTGGACGCGGCAGATCCGCGCCACCGTCCGGTTCGCGGACGCCGTCGCGACGCTCGCCGAGCGCGGCGCCGCGGTGTTCGTGGAGATCGGCCCGGACGCGGTGCTCGCGCCGCTGGCCGAGGCGTGCGGCGTCACGGCGGTGGCGTTGGGGCGCAAGGACCGGCCCGAGGCGGTGACGGCCGTGCGCGGCATGGCCCACGCGCACGCCCACGGCGCGCCGCTGGACGTCGTGTCGTTCGTGCCGGGCGCGGACCGCGCGGAACTGCCGACCTACCCGTTCAAGCGCGACCACTACTGGCTCACCTCCCGCCCCCGCGCGACCGGCCTGGCGACCACGGCCGTCGAGTTGGCCGAACGGGACGAGGTCGTGCTGTCCGGCGAGGTGTCCCTGGCGGCGCAGCCGTGGCTGGCCGGGCACGTCGTCAACGGCGCGGTCCTGGTGCCGGGCACGGCGTTCCTGGAACTCGCGCTGGCGGCGGGGGACCGGGTCGGGCTGCCGCGCGTGGACGACCTGACGCTGGAGTCGCCGCTGGTCGTGCCGGCCACCGGGGCGGTGCAGGTGCAGGTGGCCGTGCGCGAGGGCCGGTTCACCGTGCACTCGCGCCAGGACGGCTGGCAGCGCCACGCCTCCGGCACCCTCACGACGGGAAGCGCCACCCTTGACTCGTTCCCGTGGCCGCCGGAGGCCGACGAGGAGCCGCTGGACGACGTCTACGACCGGCTGTCCGCGCTGGGCTACGACTACGGCGAGCCGTTCCGCGGCCTGCGCGGCCTGTGGCGGGACGGCGACACCGTCTACGCCGAGGTCGCCGTCACCACCCCGGTGACCGGGTTCGTCGTGCACCCGGCCCTGCTGGACGCCGTCCTGCACCCGCTGGTCCTCGAACCGGCCGGGCCGGGCCGGATCCGCCTGCCGTTCGCGTGGAGCGGTGTCGAGTTGGCCGCCGGCGCGTCCACCCTGCGGGTCCGCATCACGCCGAGCGGCGCGGACACCTTCGCCCTCGACCTCGCGGACGGCGCGGGCACCCCGATCGGGCGGATCGACGGCATCACGCTGCGCGCGGTCGCCCGGGACGGTCTCGCGGGCGGTTCGACCTTCACCGTGACGTGGACCGAGGTGGCGCGCGGCGAGCAGGCCGGTGACCTGGTGGTCATCCCGCCCGCCACGACCGACGACCCGCGGCTGGCCACGCGCCGCGCGTTGCGCCTGGTCCGGGAGTGGCTGGAGGAGGACCACGACCCGGCCGACCGGCTGGTCTTCCACACCCGCCGCTCGATCGCGGCCGTCCCGGGCGAGCCCGTGGACGACCTGGCCAACGCCGCCGTGTGGGGCCTGGTGCGGGTGGTGCAGTCCGAGCATCCGGACCGCGTGGTCGTGGTGGACGCGGACCACGCCGACGACGTGGCGGCGGCCGTGGCGACCGGGGAACCGCAGGTGGCGGTGCGCGAGGGCCGGTTCCTGGTGCCCCGGTTGGCCCGGACCGACCTGGGCGAGCCGGTGCGGCTGGCGGGCACGGTCCTGGTCACCGGCGGCACGGGCGGGCTGGGCGCGCTGGTCGCCCGGCACCTGCACGAGCACCACGGCGTCCGCGACCTGCTGCTGGTCAGCCGGCGTGGCCTGGACGCGCCGGGAGCCCGCGAGCTGGCCGACGAACTCGGCGCGCGGGTCGCCGCGGTGGACGTGGGCGACCGGGACGCGCTGGCGGAACTGCTCGCCGGGGAACGGCTCGGCGCGGTCGTCCACGCCGCCGGCGTCCTGGACGACGCCACCACCACGGCGTTGACCGACGCCCAGGTGGACCGCGTCCTGGACCCCAAGGCGCTGGCCGCGCGGCACCTGCACGAACTGGCCGGTGATGTGCCGGTGTTCGTGCTGTTCTCCTCCATCTCGGGCGTGCTGGGCACGGCCGGCCAGGCCAACTACGCCGCCGCGAACACCTATCTGGACGCCCTCGCCGCCCACCGCCGCGCGCGGGGCCTGAGCGCGGTGTCGCTGGCGTGGGGCCTGTGGGACGCGGGCATGGGCGAGACCCTCGGTGACGCCGACCTCGCCCGCTGGGCCCGGTCGGGCGTCGCGCCGCTGGAGCCGAAGCGGGGCTTGGCGTTGTTCGACCGGGCGCTGTCCGGCGACCAGGGCCTGTTGGCGCCGGCCGCGCTCGAACCGTCCCGTGTGGACGGTGCGGTGCCCGGTCCGTTGCGCGGGCTGGTGAAGCGCCGCACGACCACCAAGGCCGTGTCCGCGCTCACCGAGGCGCAGGCCGTGGACCTGGTGCGGTCGCTGGCGGCGGCGGCCCTGGGCCACGCCGACGCCGCGGCGGTGGACCCGGAGAAGGCGTTCCGCGAGCAGGGTTTCGACTCGCTGGCGGGCGTGGACCTGCGCAACCGGCTGATCGCCGCGACCGGCCGCAAGCTGCCCACCACGCTGGTGTTCGACCACCCGACGCCGGCCGCGCTCGCCGCGTTCCTGGTGGCGGGCAACCGCAGGGAGGCGACCACCACGGCCGCCCGCACCGACGAGCCGATCGCGATCGTCGGCATGGCGTGCCGGTTCCCCGGCGGCGTCCGGTCGCCGGAGGACCTGTGGCGGCTGGTCGCCGAGGGCCGTGACGCGATCTCGGGGTTCCCCACCAACCGGGGCTGGGACGTCGAGGCGCTCTACGACCCCGATCCCGAACGCCTGGGCACCAGCTACACCCGGCACGGCGGGTTCCTGCACGACGCGGACCTGTTCGACGCGGCCTTCTTCGGCATGTCGCCGCGCGAGGCGCTGGCCACCGACCCGCAGCAACGGCTGCTGCTGGAGACGGCGTGGGAGGCGTTCGAGGACGCGGGGATCGACCCGGCGACGCTGCGCGGCAGCCGGACCGGCGTGTTCACCGGCGTGATGTACGACGACTACGCCTCGCGCCTGCCCCAGACGCCCGAGGAGGTCGAGGGGTTCCTGTTGGCGGGCAACACCTCCAGCGTGATCTCCGGCCGCCTGGCCTACACCTACGGGCTGGAGGGGCCGGCGATCACCGTGGACACGGCGTGCTCGTCGTCGCTGGTCGCCCTGCACCTGGCCGCGCAGGCGCTGCGCTCCGGCGAGTGCGACCTGGCGCTGGCGGGCGGTGTGACGGTGATGGCCGGGCCGTCGACGTTCGTGGAGTTCTCGCGGCAGCGCGGGCTTTCGCCCGACGGGCGGTGCAAGTCGTTCTCCGCGTCCGCCGACGGCACCGGGTGGTCCGAGGGCGTCGGCCTGCTGCTGGTCGAACGGCTGTCCGAGGCGCGCAAGCGCGGCCACCGCGTGCTGGCCGTCGTGCGGGGCAGCGCGGTGAACTCCGACGGCGCGTCCAACGGCCTGACCGCGCCCAACGGCCCGTCGCAGGAGCGGGTGATCCGGGCCGCGCTGTCCGCCGCCCGACTGTCCACTTCGGACGTCGATCTGGTCGAGGCGCACGGCACCGGCACGACGCTGGGCGACCCGATCGAGGCCCAGGCGCTGCTGGCCACCTACGGCCAGGACCGCACGCAACCGCTGTGGCTGGGCTCGCTCAAGTCCAACATCGGGCACGCGCAGGCGGCGGCCGGTGTCGGCGGGATCATCAAGGTGGTGCAGGCGATGCGGCACGGCGTCATGCCGCGCACCCTGCACGCCGACGACCCGTCGCCGCACGTCGACTGGACCTCGGGCGCGGTGGAACTGCTGACCGAGCCCCGGGAGTGGACCGCGGACCGGCCGCGCCGGGCGGCGGTGTCGTCGTTCGGCATCAGCGGCACCAACGCGCACGTCGTGCTGGAGGAGGTGCCCGAGCGGGTCGAGGCCGACCGCGTGACGCCGCTGGACGTGCCGTGGGTGCTGTCCGCGCACGACGACACCGCGTTGCGGGCCCAGGCCGAAGCCCTGCATGCCCACCTGGCCGCGCACCCGGACCTGCGCCCCGCCGACGTCGGGCTCACGCTGGCCCGGCGGCCGTTGCTGGACCGCCGCACGGTGGTCTTCGGCGCGGACGCCCTGCTCGGCGAGTTGGCCATCGGGGACGGCGGCGGGCGCGGCAAGACCGCGTTCCTGTTCACCGGCCAGGGCAGCCAGCGCGTCGGCATGGGCCGCGAGCTGTACTCCCAGCCGGTGTTCCGGAAGGCGCTGGACGAGGTCTGCGCGTTGCTGGACCCGGTGCTGGACCGTCCACTGCGGACGGTGCTGTTCGCCGAGCCGGACAGCGCGGACTCCGCCCTGCTGGACCAGACCGCCTACACCCAGGCCGCGCTGTTCGCCGTCGAGGTCGCGCTGTACCGCTACGTGGAGCACCACGGCGTGCGCCCGGACTTCGTGTTCGGCCACTCCGTGGGCGAGGCCGCCGCCGCGCACGTCGCGGGCGTGTTCGACCTGGCCGACGCGTGCACGCTGGTCGCCGCGCGCGGCCGGGCCATGCAGTCGGCGCGCGAGGACGGGGCCATGGCGGCGATCGAGGCCACCGAGGAGGAGGTGCGGGAGACGCTGGCCGGGGTGGTGGCGGTCGCGGCCGTCAACGCGCCGCGCTCGACGGTCGTCTCCGGCGACGAGTCCGCGGTGGCCCGGCTGATCGAGCTGTGGTCGGGCAGGGGACGCCGCACGCGGCGGCTGCCGGTGAGCCACGCGTTCCACTCCCCGCACATGGACGGGGTGCTGGCGGCGTTCCGCGCGGACCTGGAGGCGGTGGTGTTCCGCGCGCCGGAGATCCCGGTCGTGTCGGACGTGACCGGTGACCTGGCCACCGACGGGCAGTTGCGCTCGCCGGAGTACTGGGTGCGGCACATCCGCGAGGCCGTGCGGTTCGCGGACGGCGTCCGGACGCTGGAGGCGCTCGGGGTCACCGAGTTCCTGGAGCTGGGGCCGGACGGCGTGCTGACCGCGTTGACCCGGCAGTGCCTGACCGGTGAACCGGGGTCGGCCGTGCCGCTGCTGCGGGCGGGCCGGCCGGAAGCGGCGACCGCGCAGGCCGCGCTGGGCGTCCTGCACACCCGCGGCCTGCCGGTGACCTGGGACTTCGGCGACGCCCGGCCGGTCACCCTGCCGACCTACCGGTTCCAGGGCCGCCGGTTCTGGCTGGACGCGCCGCGCGCGGCCCGGTCGGCGGGCGCGCTGGGCCTGTCCGACACCCGCCACCCGGTGCTGGGCGCGGCGGTCGAACTGGCCGGCGGCGACACCGTGGTGCTGACCGGGCGCGTGTCGGCGGGCACCGACGCGTGGCTCGCCGACCACCGGGTGCGCGACGACGTCCTGGTGCCGGGCACGGCGTTCGCCGAGCTGGCGCTGGCGGCCGGCGCGCACGTCGGCCTGCCGCACCTGGTGGAGCTGACGCTGTCCGCCCCGCTGGTGCTGGGGGTCGCGCGGCTGCAGGTGACGGTCGGTCCGGAGGAGGGCGGGCGGCGGTCGGTGACCGTGCACGCCCGGCCGGACGACGAGTCGCCGTGGGAGCTGCACGCGTCCGGCGCGGTGGGCGGCGCCGGTTCGGAGCCGGTCGGGTTCGAGGTGCCGGCCGAGGCCGTGCCGGTGGACCTCGACGGCGTGTACGACCGGTTGGCGGAGCACGGCTACCACTACGGGCCGGCGTTCCGGAACCTCGTGGGGCTGTCGCGGGTCGGCGACGAGCTGTTCGTGGAGCTGGCGGCCGTGGAGAACCGGGGGTTCCTGGTGCACCCGGCGGTGCTGGACGCGGCTCTGCACTCGCTGCTGCCCGGTGTCGCGGACGACGACGCCCCGGCGGTGCTGCCGTTCTCGTGGAGCGGCGTGACCGTGCACTCGGGCGCGCCGGCGGCGCGGGCGCGGTTGACGCGGCGCGGGTCGGCGGTGTCGATCGTCGTGGTGGACGCGGCCGGGCGGCCGGTGCTGACCGTGGACGAGTTGGCGTTGCGGCCGTTGGGCGGTAAGGCGGTGCGCGGGCTGCACGCCCTGACCTGGCGGCCGGTGGCGCCGGGCGAGCCGGGACCGTCGGTGCCGGTGCACCGGGTGCCGGCGTTGCCGGCGCGGGAGGCCGTGCACCACACGCTGGACGTGCTGCGCGGGGCCGACGGGCCGTTGGCGGTCGTGGTGCGCGACGGGCTGGAGCACGCGGCCGTGCGCGGCCTGGTGCGGACCGCTCAGGCCGAGCAGCCGGGCCGGTTCGTCCTGGTCACGGCCGACGATGGCGAGCCGGTGGACACCGCCGCGCGGCTGGGTGAGCCGGAGGTGGCGGTGCGCGGCGGCCAGGTGTTCGTGCCGCGCCTGGCGCGGACGCCGTCCGCCGAGCGCGGGATCGACTGGGGGACCGGTCCGGTGCTGGTCACCGGCGCGACCGGGGCGTTGGGCGCGGTGCTGGCCCGGCACCTGGTGCACGTCCACGGCGTGCGGGAACTGGTGCTGCTGAGCCGGCGCGGTGGTGCGGCTCCGGGCGCGGCGGAGTTGACCGCCGAGCTGGGCGTGACCGCGCACCTGGTGGCGTGCGACGCGGCCGACCGGGACGCGCTGGCCGCCGTCATCGAGCGGTACCGGCCCACGGCGGTCGTGCACACGGCCGGTGTCGTGGACGACGGCGTGCTGGCCAAGCTCACGCCCGAGCAGGTGGACAGGGTGCTGCGGCCCAAGGTGGACGCGGCCTGGAACCTGCACGAGCTGGCCGGGGACGTGTCGGCGTTCGTGCTGTACTCGTCGGTCGCGGGCCTGCTGGGCACCGCCGGCCAGGGCAACTACGCGGCGGGCAACGCCTACCTCGACGCCCTCGCCGAGCACCGGCACGCCGCCGGCCTGCCCGCGGTCTCGCTGGCGTGGGGCCTGTGGGAGACCGAGAGCGAGCTGTCCGGCGGACTGTCCGAAGTGGACCTGCGGCGGCTGGCCCGGTCGGGCCTGGAGCCGCTCGCGGCCGACGAGGCGATGGACCTGTTCGACGCGGCCCTCGCGCACGGCGCGCCCGTGCTGGCGGTGACCCGGTTCGACCAGGCCGCACTGCGCGGCCGGGACGACCTGCCCGCGGTGCTGCGCGACATGGTCCGCCCGCGGCGGGCGGCGACCCCGGTCGTCGCCGAGCCGACGGACCTGCCGGGTCTCGTGCGGGCCAAGGTCGCCGCCGTCCTCGGGCACGACGACCCGGCCGCGATCGACACCCGCCGCGCGTTCACCGAGCTGGGCTTCGACTCGCTGACCGCGGTCGAGCTGCGCAACCAGCTCGGCGCGGCCACCGGCCTGGACCTGCCGACGACGGTGGTGTTCGACCACCCGAGCCCGGACGCGCTCGCCGACCACCTGCGGTCGCTGGCCTCGCCCGCCGACGAGCCGGTGGTGGACCGCCTGGAAGCCCTGATCCGCGCCGGCGCGCTGGACGACGCCGCGCTGGACCGCCTGCGCGCCCTGCTGGGCCGCCCCGCCCTGGACACCGACCTGGACGCAGCCGACGACGAGGCGTTGTTCGCGCTGGTCGACGAGCTGGACTAGGAGAGAAAGTGGCTGACGAAGACAAGCTCCGGGACTACCTGAAGAAGGCGATCGCCGAGGCGCGCGACGCCCGCCGGCGGCTCAAGGAGGTCGAGGACCGGGAGCAGGAGCCGATCGCGATCGTCGGCATGGCCTGCCGGTACCCGGGCGGGGTGGGCACGCCGGACGAGCTGTGGCGGCTGGTCGCGGAGGGCCGGGACGCGGTCTCGGCGTTCCCGACCAACCGCGGCTGGCCCGCGGACCTGGTGGACCCCGACCCCGAGCGGGCCGGCCGGTCCACCAGCGGGCACGGCGGGTTCCTGCACGACGCCGACCGGTTCGACGCGGCGTTCTTCGGCCTGTCGCCGCGCGAGGCGCTGGCCGTGGACCCGCAGCAACGGCTGCTGCTGGAGACGGGGTGGGAGAGCGTCGAGAGCGCGGGCATCGACCCGGAGTCGTTGCGCGGCAGCCGGACCGGCGTGTTCGTCGGAGTCATGTACAACGACTACGGGTCGCGGCCGGACCTGCCGCCCGACGACGTCGAGGGCTACCTGTTCAGCGGCAGCGCGGGCAGCATCGCGTCCGGGCGGCTGGCCTACACGTTCGGGCTGGAGGGGCCCACCCTGACCGTGGACACGGCGTGCTCGTCGTCCCTGGTCGCGGTGCACCTGGCGGCGGCGGCGCTGCGGCGCGGGGAGTGCTCGCTGGCGTTGGCGGGCGGGGCGACCGTGATGTCCACGCCGACCGCGTTCATCGAGTTCTCGCGGCTGCGCGGGTTGGCGTCGGACGGGCGGTGCAAGTCGTTCTCCGACCACGCCGACGGCACCGGGTGGGCCGAGGGCGTCGGGGTGCTGCTGCTGGAGCGGCTGTCGGACGCGGTGGCCAACGGTCACCCGGTGCTGGCGGTGGTGCGCGGCAGCGCGGTGAACTCCGACGGCGCGTCCAACGGCCTGACCGCGCCCAACGGCCCGGCGCAGGAGCGGGTGATCCGGGCGGCGCTGGCGTCGGCGGGGTTGTCCACTTCGGACATCGACCTGGTGGAGGCGCACGGCACGGGGACGACGTTGGGCGACCCGATCGAGGCGCGGGCGGTGCTGGCGACGTACGGGCGGGGCCGTGCCGAGCCGGTGTGGCTGGGGTCGTTGAAGTCGAACATCGGGCACGCGCAGGCGGCGGCGGGGGTCGGCGGGATCATCAAGGTGGTGCAGGCGATGCGGCACGGCGTGATGCCGCGCACGCTGCACGCCGCGGAGCCGACCCGGCACGTCGACTGGGCGGCCGGCGGGGTCGAGCTGTTGCAGGAGGAACGGCCGTGGGAGCGCGGCGACCGGCCACGCCGGGCGGGCGTGTCGTCCTTCGGCTTCGGCGGCACCAACGCCCACGTGATCCTGGAGGATCCCGCCGCCGATGACACCGCCGATGAGGAGGTGATCGCCTCGGGGGCCGGGGTTGCGGCCGGGGGCGGGGCGGGGCGGGATGTGCCCGTGCCGCCCGTGCCGCCCGTGCCGTTCGTGTTGTCGGGGCGCAGTCCGGACGCTGTGGCCGAGCAGGCCCGTCGACTGGCCGGTGTGCGTGGTCGGGATGCGGCGTTCACCCTTGCCATGCGCACACCCATGCCGTACCGGGCGGCGTCGATCGACCTGGCCGACATGCCGGTGGCGGTGGTGCCGGAGGGTGGCAAGGTGGCGTTCGCGTTCACCGGCCAGGGTGCGCAGCGCGTCCGGATGGGGCTGGAGTTGGCGGCGGCCCACCCCGTCTTCGCCAAGGCGTTCGAGGAGGTGTGCGCGCACCTGCCCGTCCGCGAGGTGGTCGAGTCGGGCGTGGACCTCGACCTCACCGGGAACGCTCAGCCCGCCCTGTTCGCGGTCGAGGTGGCGTTGTTCCGGCTGCTGGAGTCGTGGGGCGTCCGCCCGGACTTCCTCGTCGGCCACTCCATCGGCGAACTCGCCGCCGCCCACGTGGCCGGCGTCCTGTCGCTGCCCGACGCCTGTGCCGTCGTCGCCGCGCGTGGTCGGTTGATGCAAGCCCTGCCGGCCGGTGGCGCGATGGTCGCGGTCGAGGCGGCCGAGGACGAGTTGGACCTGCCGGAGGGCGTCGCCGTCGCGGCGGTGAACGGGCCGCGTGCGGTGGTGTTGTCCGGTGCCGAGGACGCGGTCCTGCGGTACGTGGGATCGTTGAACAAGAGGACGAAGCGGCTCTCGGTGAGCCACGCGTTCCACTCGCCGCTCATGGACCCGATGCTGGACGACTTCCGGGCCGTGGTCGCGGGAGTGTCGTTCAACAATCCGACGATCCCCATCGTGTCCACGGTCGGGGCGGACGCCGACCTGACGGACCCGGAGTACTGGGTGCGCCAGGTGCGGGAGCCGGTTCGGTTCTTCGATGCGCTGAAGAGCCTGCGGGACAGAGGTGTCCGCACGGTTGTCGAGCTGGGGCCGCAGGCCGTGTTGGCCGGGTTGACGGCTGCCGCCTACGACGACGTGAAGGCCGTGCCGCTGTTGCGTGCCGACCACGACGAGCCACGAACGGTCGCGCAAGCGCTCGCGGAGTTGTACGTGCGGGGCGTGGACCCCGACTGGGCAGCGGTGTTCGAAGGCGCGCGGAAGGTCCCGCTGCCCACCTACGCCTTCCAGCGCAAGCGGTTCTGGCTCACGCCCGTCCGCCGCGCCGGGGACGTGTCGGCGGCCGGCCTGCGGTCCTCCGGGCACCCGCTGCTCGGCGCGGCGGTCGAACTGCCCGACGGCTCGACCGTGCTCACCGGCCGGCTGTCCCTGGCCACCCACCCGTGGCTGGCCGACCACCGCGTGCACGGCACGGTCGTCCTCCCCGGCACCGCCCTGCTCGAACTCGCGGGCGACGTCGCCGAACTGACCCTGTCCGCGCCACTCGTCGTCCCGGCCGACGGCTCGATCACCGTCCAGGTCGTCCGCACGGACACCACGGTCGAGATCCACTCCCGCCGGGACGACGAACCCTGGACCCGCCACGCGACCGGCGTCCTCGACACCGAACCCCTCCCGGCCGACCACCTCACCGACTGGCCGCCCGCCGGCACCGAGACCACCGCGTCCTACGACGGCCTCGACGCGCACGGCTACGGCTACGGCGACACCTTCCGCGCCCTGCGCAAGGTGTGGCACGCGCCCACCGGAGAGCTGTTCGCCGAGGTCGAGGCGGACGTGGAGGCCGGCTTCGCGGTCCACCCGGCGCTGTTCGACGCGGCCCTGCACCCGCTGCTGCCCGGCGTCGTCCAGGACGGACCGGCGCGCATGCCGTTCTCCTGGTCCAACGCCCGGTTCCACGGCACCGCCGGCACGTCGCTGCGCGTCCGGCTCACGCGCCGGGGCCCCGACTCGGTCGCGGTCCTGCTCGCCGACGCCGCCGGCACGCCCGTCGTCTCGGCGGACCTGGCGCTGCGGCCGTTGTCCGGCCCGGTGACCGGGGTCGAGCTGCTGTTCACCCCCGATTGGCGCACGACCCCGGTCCAGGTGGACCGCGTCCTGCACGCGGACCCGGGCGAAGGCACCCTGCCCGAGCGCACCCGCCGGGTCACGCACGAAGTCCTGGCCGAGCTGCGCGCGTGGATCGCCGACGGCGAGGGTGTGCTGGGCGTCGTGGTGACCGACGACCTCGCCCACGCCACCCTGCCCGGCCTGGTCCGCAGCGCGGCGACCGAGCACCCGGGCCGCTTCGCCGTGCTGCGCGACGGTGAGGCGGTCGAGCAGGTCCTGGTCCCGGCGCAACGCCCCGAGCAGGACGGCCCCGCCTGGGACACCGTCCTGGTGACCGGCGCGAGCGGCGCGCTGGGCGGCGTGATCGCCCGGCACCTGGTCACCCGGCACCGGGCGCGCAAGCTCGTCCTGCTCAGCCGCAGCGGCGCCGCCCCGGCGGTCGAGGGCGCGGAAGTCGTCGCCGTGGCGTGCGACGCGGCCGATCGGGACGCGCTGGCCGCCGTGCTGGCCGAGCACCCGGTGACGGCCGTCGTGCACGCGGCGGGCGTGGTGGACGACGGCGTGCTGGACGCGCTGACCCCCGAGCAGGTGGACGACGTCCTGCGGCCCAAGGTGGACGCCGCCTGGAACCTGCACGAGTTGGCCGGTGACGTCGAGGCGTTCGTGCTGTACTCGTCGATCGCCGGCGTGCTCGGCACGGCCGGGCAGGCGAACTACGCGGCGGGCAACACGTTCCTCGACGCCCTGGCCGCCCACCGCCGCGCCGAGGGCCTGCCCGCGACCTCGCTCGCGTGGGGCCTGTGGGAGTCCGACAGCGCGCTGTCCGGCGGGCTGTCCGAAGTGGACCGCAAGCGCATCCGGCGGCTCGGGCTGCGGCCCATCGCGGTGGAGGAGGCGCTCAACGCGTTCGACGCGGCCGTGGCCACCGGCGCGCCCGTGCTGGCGGTGACCGGCCTCGACCGCGCCGCCCTGCGCGACGACCCGCACCCGGCCCTGCGTGAACTCGCGCCGCGCCGGGCCACCGCCGCGCCGCGCGCGGTGCCCACCGACGTCCGGGCGCTGACCGACTTCGTCCGCACCCACGTCGCCGCCGTCCTGGGCCACGGCGACCCGTCGGGCATCGAGGCCAGGCGGGCGTTCACCGAACTGGGCTTCGACTCGCTGACCGCCGTCGAACTGCGCAACCGGCTCGCCGAGGCGACCGGGCGGCGGCTGCCCACGACCCTGGTGTTCGACCACCCGTCCCCGGTCGCGCTGGCCGAGTTCCTCGCGGGCCTCCTGGTGCCGGCCGATCCCCCGGCGACCGAGCGGGCGGTCCCGGGCGACGACGAGCCCATCGCGATCGTCGGCATGGCGTGCCGCTACCCGGGCGGTGTCACCTCGCCGGACGACCTGTGGCGGCTGGTGGCGGACGGGGTGGACGCCATCGGCGGGTTCCCGGTCAACCGGGGCTGGGACCTCGACGCGCTCTACCACCCCGACCCCGCGCACCCCGGCACGACCTACACGCGCCACGGCGGGTTCCTGCACGAGGCGGACCTGTTCGACCCCGAGTTCTTCGGCATGTCCCCGCGCGAGGCCGTGGCCACCGACCCGCAGCAACGGCTGCTGCTGGAGACCGCGTGGGAGGCGTTCGAACGGGCGGGCATCGACCCGGCGCGGGCGCGCGGCAGCCGGACCGGCGTGTTCACCGGCCTCATGTACCACGACTACGGCACGGGCGGCGCGCTGCCGCCCGAGCTGGAGGGCTACCTGGTCGGCGGAACGTCGGGCAGCGTCGCGTCCGGCCGCGTGGCCTACGTGCTGGGCCTGGAGGGTCCGGCGATCACCGTGGACACGGCGTGCTCGTCGTCGCTGGTGGCGCTGCACCTGGCGGTCAACGCGCTGCGGCGCGGGGAGTGCGACCTGGCGCTGGCGGGCGGGGCGACCGTCATGGCCACGCCCACGGCGTTCGTGGAGTTCTCGCGCCAGCGCGGGCTGTCGCCGGACGGGCGGTGCAAGCCGTTCGCCGCGTCCGCCGACGGCACCGGGTGGTCCGAGGGCGTGGGCGTGCTGCTGGTGGAACGCCTCTCCGACGCGCGGCGCAACGGGCACCGGGTGCTGGCGGTCGTGCGCGGCACGGCGGTCAACCAGGACGGCGCGTCCAACGGCCTCACCGCGCCCAACGGCCCGGCGCAGCAACGCGTGATCCGGGCCGCCCTGCACGCCGCCGGTCTCGAACCGTCCGATGTGGACGCCGTGGAGGCGCACGGCACCGGCACGACGCTGGGCGACCCGATCGAGGCCGAGGCGCTGCTGGCGGTGTACGGGGGTGAGCGGGACCGGCCGCTGGCGCTGGGGTCGCTCAAGTCCAACATCGGCCACACGCAGGCGGCGGCCGGCGTCGGCGGGATCATCAAGGTGGTCCAGGCGATGCGGCACGGCGTCCTGCCCCGCACCCTGCACGTGGACGAGCCGTCCCCGCACGTGGCGTGGACCCCCGCCGTCGAGCTGCTCACCGAGCCCCGGGAGTGGCCCGCCGACCGGCCGCGCCGGGCCGCGGTGTCGTCGTTCGGCATCAGCGGCACCAACGCGCACGTCGTGCTGGAGGAGGCGCCCGGGGCGGCGGTCGTCGAGCGGGCGGCCGGGCCGGTGCCGGTCGTGGTGTCGGCCCGCACGCCCGAGGCGTTGACCGCGCAGGTCGAGGCCCTGGCGCGCACGGACGTCCCGGTGGCCGACCTCGCGCACACCCTGGGCACCGGCCGGGCGCTGCTGGAGCACCGGGCCGTCGTCGCCGCCGAGAGCCCGGCCGACCTCGCGCACGCGGTGGTGCCGCCGCGGGCGCGCGACGGGCGGCTGGCGTTCGTGTTCACCGGCCAGGGGTCGCAGCGGGTCGGCATGGGGCTGGAGCTGGCGCGGGCGTTCCCGGTGTTCGCGCGGGCGTTCGAGGAGGTCTGCGCGCACCTGCCGGTGCGGGCGGCGATCGAGTCCGGCGCGGGCCTGCACGACACCGGGACCGCGCAGCCCGCGCTGTTCGCGGTCGAGGTGGCGTTGTCCCGGCTGCTGGAGTCGTGGGGCGTGCGGCCCGACGTCGTCGCCGGGCACTCGATCGGCGAGATCGCGGCGGCGCACGTGTCCGGGGTGCTGTCCCTGGCCGACGCGTCCCGGCTGGTCGCGGCGCGCGGCGCGTTGATGCAGGCGTTGCCGGCGGGTGGCGCGATGGTCGCCGTGCAGGCCGCGCCGGAGGAATTGGCGCTGCGCGACGGCGTCGCGATCGCGGCGGTCAACGGCCCGCGGTCGGTGGTGCTGTCCGGCGTCGCGGAGGCGGTGCTGGCGTGCGCCGAGGGCTTCAGGCACACGCGGCTGACCGTGAGCCACGCGTTCCACTCGCCGCTGATGGACCCGATGCTGGCCGACTTCCGCGCGGTGGCGCGGGAGTTGACCTACCGGCAGCCGGAGGTCCCGGCCGTGTCCACGGTGACCGGCGGTGACGCGGACTGGGCCGACCCGGAGTACTGGGTGCGGCACGTGCGGGACACCGTGCGGTTCCACGACGCCGCCACCGCGCTGGTCGAGGCGGGCGTGACGACGTTCGTGGAGCTGGGGCCCGACGCCGTGCTCACCGGTCTGCTGGCGGCCGTGCTGCCCGAGGGCGCCGCGGCGGTGCCGGCGCTGCGCCGGGACCGGTCGGAGCACCGGACGGCGGTGGAGCTGTTCGGCCACCTGCACGCGCGCGGGATCCCGGTGGACTGGTCGGTGTTCCCCGGCGACCGGGCCGAGCTGCCGACCTACCCGTTCCAGCGCGAGCGGTACTGGCTGACCACCCGGCCGCGCTCGGCGAGCGGCCACCCCGTGCTGGACGCGGCCGTGCCGGTGGCGGGGCGCGACGAGGTGCTGTTCACCGGCGTCGCGACCGCGCCGCTGGGCGGGGCGGACGTGGCCGACCTGGTGTGGCACGCGGGCCGCGAGGTCGGGTTCCCGGTGGTGGACCTGGACGTCGCGGCGCTGCCCGGCGCCGGGCGGGTGCAGGTGCAGGTCGGCGAACCGGCCGGCGACACGCGCCCGGTCGCGGTGCACGCCTGGCAGGACGGGTGGGTCGAGCAGGCCCGCGGCACCCTGCGCGCCGGACCCGCGGTGGACGCCCGCGTCGACCTCGGGCTGCTGGACCCCGACGACGCCGACCCGGTGGTGTGGCGGGGGCTGCGCGCCACCGCGCCGGGCACGGCGGTCCGGTTCGCGGACGGCTTGTTCACCGACGAGCGGGGGCGCGAGGTCGCCCGGGTGGACGTGGAGTTCCGCGCCCTGAACCGGGTCCCGCTCTACGAGGTGGTGTGGCGGCCGGTCGAGCTGCCCGCCGCCGGCGGGGTCGTGCCGGACGTGGTCCGGGTGACCGCCGGGCCGGACCCGGTGACCACCGCCCACACCGAGACCCGGCGCGTGCTGGCCGAGCTGCGCGCGCGGGCCACCGGCGACGCCGGGCTGGTCGTGCTCACGCCCGACCCGGCCGACCCCGGGGTGGCGGCGGTCTGGGGCCTGGTGCGGGCCGCCCAACTGGAGGCGCCGGGCCGGATCGTGCTGGTCGGCGGCACCCCGGGCGACCTCGCCGCCGTGGTGGCGTCGGGCGAGCCGCAGGTGGTGTTCCGCGACGGGCGGGCGTTCGCGCCCCGGCTGGCGAAGGTCGTGGCCGACACCCGGCCGGTCGGCGACGCGGTCGTGCTGCGGCCCGAGCGGCCCGCCAAGGCCGTGCTCGCCGCGCTCACCGACGACCTGCTGGCGGACGCGTTGCGCGAGACCGTGGACCGGGCGTGGGAGCTGCACACGACCGTGGCCGCCGAGCTGGTGTTCGTGTCCACTGTGGACGAGGTCGGGTCGGCGCACCACGCGGCCGGCACGGCGTTCATGGAGGCGTTGGCCCGGCAGCGGCACGCCGACGGCCTGCCCGGCGCGGCGGTCGTGGGCGAGCTGGTGCTCACCGACCGGCCGGCCGTGGTGGCGGCACCGCTGTCCGCCCTGCCCCGGACGGCGTTGCTGGGCGACCTCGTGCGCCCCGCCCGGCGCGTCCCGCTGGCCGAACGGCTCCTGGACGGCGACCGCGAGCGGGTCGTGGCGGACGTGGTGCGCACGCAGGTCGCCGCCGTCCTCGGGCACGGCGACCCGCGCCGGATCGACCTCGACAAGCCGTTCAGCGACCTCGGGTTCGACTCGCTGACCGCCGTGGACCTGCGCAACCGGCTGGTGGCCGAGACCGGCGTCCCGCTGGCGGCGACGCTGCTGTTCGACCACCCGACGCCCGCCGCGCTCACCGGCGTCCTGCTGGAGCGCCTGGCGCCCGCCGCCGCGCCCGACGAGCTGGACGCGCTGGAGGCGGCGCTGACCGACGCCGACGGCGAGCGGCGGGCCGAGGTGGCGGTGCGGCTGCGCGCGCTGCTGGCGCGGCTCGGCGACCCCGAGCCCGAGCCGGAGCCCGTCCGCACCGAGTTCGACTCGACCGCCGACCTGTTCGACTTCATCGACCACCAGCTCGGTCGCGCCACGAGCTGAACGACCCAGGGGGAACTTGTTGTGTCCAAGCCCGTGTCCAACCCCGCCGCGACCAACGAGGAGCGGCTGGTCGACTACCTGAAGTGGGTGACCGCGGACCTGCAACAGGCCCGGCGGCGGATCGCCGAGCTGGAGACGCCCGAGCCGATCGCGATCGTGGCCACCGCGTGCCGCTACCCGGGCGGGGTGAACTCGCCCGACGACCTGTGGCGGCTGGTCGCCGAGGGCGGCGACGGCATCACGCCGTGGCCGGCCGACCGGGGCTGGGACACCGACCGGCTCTACGACCCGGAACCCGGCGTGCCCGGCCGCTCCTACACCCGCGAGGGCGGGTTCCTCGACCACGCCACGGAGTTCGACGCCGCGTTCTTCGGCATCTCGCCGCGCGAGGCGCTGGGCATGGACCCGCAGCAACGGGTGCTGCTGGAGACCGCGTGGGAGCTGTTCGAGCGCGCCGGCATCGACCCCGCGGCGCTCAAGGGCAGCCGCACGGGCGTGTTCGCCGGCGTGGGGGAGCAGAGCTACCTGGGGCTGGCCGGGCCGGAGGAGCTGGAGGGCTTCCTCATGACCGGCAAGCTCGGCAGCGTCGCGTCCGGCCGGATCGCCTACGCCTTCGGGCTGGAGGGCCCGGCGGTCACCGTGGACACGGCGTGCTCGTCGTCGCTGGTGGCGCTGCACCTCGCGGTGCGGTCGCTGCGGTCGGGGGAGTCGGCGCTGGCGGTCGCGGGCGGGGCCACGGTGTACGGCTCGCCCACCGGGTACGTGGACTTCTCCCGCCAGCGCGGCCTCGCGCCCGACGGCCGGTGCAAGTCCTTCGCGGCGGCGGCCGACGGCACCGGCTGGTCCGAGGGCGTGGGCCTGCTCCTGCTCGAACGGCTCTCCGACGCCCGCCGCCACGGCCACCCGGTGCTGGCCTTGGTCAACGGCACGGCGGTCAACCAGGACGGCGCGTCCAACGGCCTCACCGCGCCCAACGGGCCGGCGCAGGAACGCGTGATCAAGGCCGCTCTGGAGGACGCCCGGCTGTCCGCGTCGGACGTGGACCTGGTCGAGGCGCACGGCACCGGCACCCGGCTGGGCGACCCGATCGAGGCCCAGGCGCTGCTGGCCACCTACGGCCGGGGCCGCACCACGCCGTTGCTGCTCGGGTCGCTGAAGTCCAACATCGGGCACAGCGTGGCCGCCGCCGGCGTCGGTGGCGTGATCAAGGTCGTGGAGGCGATGCGGCACGGCGTCGCGCCGCGCACCCTGCACGTGGACGAGCCGACCCCGGTGGTGGACTGGACGTCCGGGTCGGTGGAGCTGCTGCGCGAGGCGCGCGAGTGGCCGGTGACCGGGCGGCCCCGGCGGGCGGCGGTGTCGTCGTTCGGGGTCAGCGGCACCAACGCGCACGTCGTGCTGGAGCACGTGCCGGAGGAGCCCGCGCCGATCGTGCCGCACGACGGTGAGCTGCCGTTCCTGCTCTCGGCGCGCAGCACGGAGGCGTTGCGGGAGCAGGCTTCCCGGCTGCGCGACTTCGTGGCCGGCTCGGACGTGCCGCTGGTGGACGTGGCGAACACCCTGGCCACCGGCCGGGGCGCGCTGGAGCACCGCGGCGCGGTCGTCGCGGCCGACCGGGAGGGGCTGCTGGCGGCGCTGGACGCGTTCGACGGCGGCGTGACCCCGCAGGACGGCCGGGTGGCGTTCGTGTTCACCGGGCAGGGCGCGCAGCGCGCCCGGATGGGCCGGGACCTGCACGAGCGGCACCCGGTGTTCGCCGAGGCGTTCGACGCGGTGTGCGCACTGCTCGACCCGCACCTGCCGACGCCCCTGCGGGACGTGGTCTTCGGCTCGTCGGACCTGCTGCACGAGACCCGGTACACCCAGCCCGCGCTGTTCGCGTTCGAGGTGGCGCTGTTCCGGCTGCTGGAGTCGTGGGGCGTGCGGCCGGACTACGTGGCGGGCCACTCGCTGGGCGAGCTGACCGCCGCGCACGTCGCCGGCGTGTTCTCCCTGGAGGACGCCTGCACGCTGGTCGCGGCGCGCGCCCGGCTGATCGGCGACCTGCCCGCCGGTGGCGCGATGGTCGCGGTGGCCGCGCCGCCCGCGGAGGTCGAGCCGCTGCTGTCCCCGGAGGTCGGGATCGCCGCGGTCAACGGGCCCGCCGCGGTCGTGGTGTCCGGGGACGAGGAGGCCGTGCTGGCGGTCGCGGCCGAGCTGCGGGCGCGGGGGCGCAAGACCAAGCGGCTCACCGTGAGCCACGCGTTCCACTCGCCGCGCATGGACCCGGCGCTGGAGCCGTTCCGGGAGGTCGCGGCCCGGATCACCTACCACGCGCCGACGATCCCCGTCGTGTCCAACGTGACCGGCGAACTGGCGGGCAGCGAGCTGCTGCGGTCGCCGGACTACTGGGTGCGGCACGTGCGCTCGGCGGTGCGGTTCGCGGACTGCGTGCGGGCGCTGGCCAAGGAGGGCGTGACGACCTTCGTCGAGGTCGGGCCGGACGCGGTCCTCACGCCGATGGTCCGCGACACCGCGGACACGGCCGTGGCGGTGCCGTTGCAGCCCAGGTCGCTCGTGGGGGCGTTGGGCGCGCTGCACGGGCACGGCGTGGCCGTGGACTGGGCGAAGTTCTTCGCGGGCCGCGGGCGGCACGTGCTGCTGCCGACCTACCCGTTCCAGCGGCAGCGGTTCTGGGTCGAGCACGCCGAGTCGGTGGACGCCGGTGAGCTGGGGGTCGAGGCGGCGGAGCACCCGTTGCTCGGCGCGGCGGTCGCGGTGGCCGGCGCGGACGAGGTCGTGTTCACCGGTCGGGTGTCGCTGCGGTCGCACCCGTGGCTGGCTCGGCACCGGGTGCACGGCGCGGCGGTGCTGCCGTCGTCGGCGCTGGTGGAGTTGGCGATCCGGGCCGGGGACGAGGTCGGGCTGCCGCGCCTGGCGTTCCTGGAGGTGACCGCGCCGGTCGCCGTGCCGGATCGCGGTGACGTGCAGGTGCAGGTGCGGTTGGCCGGGGGCGCGGTGACCGTCCACACGCGAGTCGGCGGTGAGTGGGTGTTGAACGCGAAGGGCGTGTTGGCGCCGGCGCGTGCGGTGTGGTCTTCGTCGGGCGAGTGGCTCGACGTGGAGCCGGTGGACCCGGGCGGGTTCCGGCTGCACCCGTCGTTGTTGGACTCGGCGTTGCGGGCGTGGGGTGCCGGGGACGCGGTGGGGGCGTGGGGTGCCTGGGACGCGGTCGAGTGGCGGGATGTCGAGTTGCACGCCGTCGGCGCGTCGGCGGTGCGGGTGCGTCGGGATGGCGACGGGTTCCTGGTCGCCGATCCGGCCGGTGGGCCGGTGCTCAGCGTGGGCGCGGTGCGGCTGGCGGAGGTCGGCGCGGAGGTGGTCGCCGGAGCGTTGATGCGTCCGCACGACGCGCTGTTGCGGGTGGTGTGGGAGCCGGTGGAGTTGCCGCCGTCGGACGTTCAGCCGCGCGTGGTGCGGTGGTCGCCGGGTGGGGACCTGCACGAGCGGGCGGCGGCCGCGTTGGCCGACCTCCAGGCCGGTGAGCCGTTCGTCGCGGTGACGCGGGGCGCGGTGCGCGACGTCGTGGACGTGGACGGCGCGGCGCTGTGGGGACTGGCCCGGTCGGCGCAGTCCGAGCAGCCGGGGCGGGTGGTGCTGGTCGACGTGGACGACGATCCGTCGTCGGAGGCCGTGATCCCGTCTGTTGTGGCGGCGGGCGTGCCGCAGGCGGTGGTGCGCAAGGGCGTTGTGCACCTGCCGAAGTTGCGTCGGGTGTCCGGTGGGGTGGCGGCGTGGGGGACCACCGCGCTGATCACCGGTGGCACGGGCACGTTGGGTGCGGCCGTCGCCCGGCACCTGGCGCGCAACGGCGTGAAGACGCTGGTCCTGACCAGCCGGCGGGGGCCGGACTCGCCGGGGGCGGCGGAGCTGGTCGCCGAGCTGAACGGGTTGGGGGCTCGCGTTCGGGTGGTGGCCTGCGACGCCGCCGACCGGGAGCAGTTGCGCGCGGCGGTCGGGGACCTGCGGTTGAGCGCCGTCGTGCACACCGCGGGTGTCACCGATGACGCCCTGCTGGACGCGTTGACGCCGGAACGGCTGTCCACCGTGTTGCGGCCCAAGGCCGACGCCGCGTGGCACCTGCACGAGCTGACCCGCGACCACGACCTGTCCGCGTTCGTGCTCTTCTCGTCCATCGCGGGCGTCATCGGCGGCGCGGGCCAGGGCAACTACGCCGCCGCGAACGCCCACCTCGACGGCCTGGCCGCCCACCGCGCGGCCCTCGGGCTGCCCGCCACCGCCGTGGCGTGGGGCCTGTGGGCGGAGGCCAGCGGCATCACCGCCGCGCTCGGCGACGTGGACCGGGCCCGCATCGCGCGGGCGGGCTTCCGGCCCGTGGAGACCGCGCGCGGCCTGGCGATGCTGGACGCCGCCGTCGCGTCCGGGGAGCCCGCGGTGCTGGGCGCGCCGCTGGACCTCGCGGCCCTGCGGGCGCGACCGGACCAGGTGCCGCCGCTGCTGCGCACCCTGCTGCCGACGACCCGCCCGGCCGCTCGCACCGGCGCCCCGGCCCCGGACCTCGCCGAGCTGACGCCGGCCGAGCGGCGGCGCGCGGTGGCGGAGCTGGTCCGTCGCGAGGTGGCGGCGGTGCTCGGGCTGTCGGGAGAGGTGCCCGACAAGCCGTTCCCGGACCTGGGTTTCGACTCGTTGCTGTCGGTGGAGCTGCGCAACCGGGTGGCCGCCGCCGCGAACCTGGTCCTGCCCGCGACGGTCGTGTTCGACCACCCGACGCCCGGCGCGCTGGCGGCGTTCCTGGCCGGCGCGTCCGGGGACGCCGACGTGGACTACGCGGTCGAGCTGGCCGACGACGTCCGGCCGGCGGCGGAGGTCGTGACGACCGTGTCCGCGCCGGACCACGTGCTGCTGACCGGCGCGACCGGGTTCCTCGGGGCGTTCCTGCTGCGCGAGCTGCTGATCACGTCCGACGCCACCGTGCACTGCCTGGTGCGGGCGGAGGACGCCGGCGAGGGGTTGCGCCGGATCGAGGCGAACCTGCGCTGGTACCGGCTGTGGGACGGCGTTGACCCCGCTCGGTTGCGGGTCGTGCCCGGTGACCTGTCCGCGCCGCGGCTGGGCTTGTCCGAGGAGGTCTTCGACTCGTTGGCGCGCACGGTGGACGCGGTCTACCACGCGGGCGCCACGGTGAACTGGCTGCGGCCGTACGCGGAGCTGCGGGCGTCGAACGTCGGTGGCACGCACGAGGTCCTGAGGTTGGCCGCGCGGCATCGGACGGTGCCGGTGCACCACCTGTCCACGACCGGCGTCTTCGCGGGTGCGCGGGAGCCCGGGGTGCCGCTGGCGGTGGACGACCCGACCGGGCCGCCGACCGCGTTGCCCAGCGGGTACCTGCGCAGCAAGTGGGTCGCGGAGTCGTTGATCGGGCAGGCGCGGGAGCGGGGTCTGCCGGTGCAGGTGTACCGGGTGGACCTGGTGTCCGGCGACCAGGTGAACGGGGCCTGCCAGACCCGGGACTTCGTGTGGCTGACCACCAAGGGCCTGGTGCAGGCCGGTGCGGTGCCCGCGGACCTGGACGGGTCGGTGCCGATGGTGCCGGTGGACTACGCGGCGGCCGCGGTGGTGGCGCTGTCGGCGACCTCGGGTGGCGTCTTCCACGTCTACAACCCGGGTCGGGCGAGCTGGCGCGAGATCGTGTCGCGGCTGCGGGCGCACGGGTACGTGCTGGAGGAGTTGCCGCGGGAGGAGTGGCGGCGGCGCGTGCTGGCCGACCGGGACAACGCGCTGATCCCGTTGCTGGACGCGTTCGAGCTGATGGTGGCCGACAACACCGGGTTCTACCCGCTGGTGGACGTGTCGGGGACGGAGGAGGCGTTGGCGGGGACCGGGATCGCGTGCCCGCCGATCACGGGTTCGCTGGTGGACACCTACATCCGGTTCTTCGCGGAGACCGGGTACTACCCGGCGGTGTGAGCCGGGGCAGTGTGGTGGCAGTGTGGTGGCAGTGTGGTGGCAGTGTGGTGGTGGTGTGGGGACGCCCCCGGACTGTAGTGGTGTGGGGGACGCCCCCGGGCCGTGGTGGTCCGGGGGCGTCCTTCTCAGTTGAGGGCGTAGGCGCGGATGATGGTCTGGTGCTGGGCGTTGCCGTCCGGGTCGGTGACCTTGGAGCGCAGGGACACGAACTTCGCGTCCGCCGGGTGGAAGGCGATCGCCTGCCACTGCGCGTGGTTGCGGGTCACCGGGGCGCGGTGCCAGGTCGTGCCGTCGTCGTAGGAGACCTCGACGGTGGGGGTGTTCACGCGGCCGGTGTCGGTGGTGCCGTTGCGTTGCACGTGCAGCGGGATGGTGAAGGGGCGGCCCGCTTTGGCGGCGTTGGTGTTGTCGAGGTCGGGGGTGAAGCGGGCGGCGAGCAGTGGGAGCAGGGCCGGGGTGTCCGTGCCGGTGCTCTCGGAGGTGAAGGTCCACTCCGCCGTGACCTTTGTGGACAGTCGGGCGTAGGTGGAGCGGTCGGCGGTGGTGCGCAGGGTGTACCGGGCCCGCTCCGGGCCGACCTTGAACACGCCCAGGCCGGGGGAGGGGTACTCGCCGATCGTGGTGCCGTTGTGGGAGAGGGTCGTGGTGCCCTCGGCGTTGGCCGAACCGGAGCGGCCCCTGTTGTTGTCGGTGAACATCGGCACCACGAACCGCGTGTGGTCGCCGATGCGGGCCGCGAAGTACAGCGGGCCGTCCGAGCCGGTCGGGAACGCGGGCGAGAACACGCCGGTGTTCCAGCGCTCGGTGGTGGTGCGACCGCGCGGGAAGCTGCGCGGGCGGGACTGGTCGACCACGGAGACGAAGTCGAACCGGTCCGGGTCCACCATCTCGATGAACTGGCCGTCCCACGGCTCGTCCGGCGTGTAGTACTCGGTGAGCGTGCCGGGGAGGGGGATGACCAGGAAGTTCTCCCGAAAGCCGACGACGTTGGGCGTGGCCGCCGCGTGCTCGGACCTGACCTTGGCCAGGTCGGCGTCGCGGTAGCGCCACCGGAGGTCGTGCGGGATCGCACCGTTTTCGGTGCGCCGCAGGTGGTAGAGGTACGGGCTGCCGGTGAACGTCGTGCCGGTCCACTCGCCCAGGCGGGCTTCGGCGGTGAAGGTGAAGCGGTCCGGCGCGGCGGTCGTGGACGGCTTGAAGGTGAACTGGTCGTAGTTCGGGATGTGGCTGGTGGCGCTCAGCTCGCCCCAGGCGGTCTTCATCCGGAACCGGTACTTGGCGTTGCCGGTCCTGGCGTTGGGCTGGTCGGTCCGGAACTCGACCTGCTTGGCCTCGCGCGCGTCCAGGGTGAGCTGGGTGTCGGCGGTGACGGTGAACGCGGGTTCGACGAACTCGGCGTTGGTGTAGTTGCGGTCGGCTGTTTGGGTTTGCACGAAGGCGGAGAAGTAGAACTCGCCCTTGGACACCCGGGTTGTCACGGTGCCGGACGGGTCATGGTTGTGGTGCGACCTGCGGTTGTTGACGTCCACGAAGCTGAAGAAGTACTTGTCGGTCGGGGATCCGTGGTGGTCCAGGACCTTGACGGTGACGTTGTAGCTCTCGACCTCGCGGGTGATGGTGATGGGTGTGCGTGTGGTGTGTCCGTCGCCGGTTGCCGTGATGGTCCCGCTGTAGACGCCGTCTGGTGCGTTGACGCGGGTGTCGGCGGTGGCGGTGGTGGCGGCACTGCCGCCGGCGGGCACCGTGAGGCGGGCGGGGGAGAAGGTGAACATGGCGGGTGGGGCCGGGGTGCCGTGCGGGTCGGTGACGTCGGCGGTCAGGTCGAGGGTGATGGGGTGCGGGCCCGTGTTGGTGTAGGTGATCGTTCTGGTGATCGGCTGGTCGTCGTGGTGCGGCCACTGGGCCGTGCCGAGGCTGAGGCTGCCCACGTCGGCGGTGAGGTCGGTGGTGGCGGCCTTGCCGAGGTCCACGCGGCCCGCGCCCTGCTCGAAGATGCCGCCGTTCGGTTTGGCCGTGCCCATCAGCGCGGCTTTGAGCTGGTCCGGCCGCCAGTCGGGGTGCTTCCCGGCCAGGACCGCCGCCGCGCCCGCGACGTGCGGGGTGGCCATGGAGGTGCCGGAGTGGGCGATGTACCCGCCGCCGGCCTTGGCGGCCGTGATGTCCACGCCGGGGGCGGTGATGTCGGGCTTGATCACGCCGTCCACGCGGCCCCGGCTGGAGGTGGCGGCGAGCTTGTCGCTCTTGTCGACCGATCCGACGGTCAGCGCGGCGTCGGCGGCTCCCGGGCTGCCGATCAGGCCGCCGGAGTTGCCGGCGGCGATGACGAAGAGCGTGTCGTGTTCGGCGGTGATCCGGTTGACCGCTTGGGAGAGCGGGTCGGTGCCGTCGCTGGGCATGGGCGAGCCGAGGCTCATGTTGACCACGTCCGCGCCGTTGGCGGCGGCCCACTCCATGCCGGCGATGATCCAGGAGTCCTGGCCGTAGCCGCGGTCGTCGAGGACCTTGGCGTTGAGCAGCTTGGCGTCTGGGGCGACGCCCCGGTAGGTGGTGGAGCCGCCGGTGGTTGAGCCGTCGGTGGTGGAGCCGCCGGTGATGGTGGAGGCGACGTGTGTGCCGTGGCCGACTCGGTCGTCTGCGGTGTCGGAGTCGGTGAAGTTGTGGGCGTTGCTCACCGCGTCCTGGAGGTCGGGGTGGTTCTGGTCGATGCCGGTGTCCAGGACGGCGACCGTGGTGCCCGCGCCGGTGTGGCCGGCGGCCCAGGCGGTGGGTGCGTTGATCTGCGGGACCGAGGTGTCGAGGTGGGCTCGGACCCGGCCGTCCAGCCAGATGTGCTCGGCGTCTTGGGCGGTGGTCCAGAAGGTGGGGTCGCGCGGGATGGACAGCGCCTGGGCGTTGAGGGCGTTGAGCGCGCGGCCGTTGGCGGTTCGGGCGCCGGTGGGATTCGGGTGCCGGACGATCAGGGGTAGCTCGTCGCGGGAGGCGTCGTCGTAGCCGGCTCGGAGTAGCTCGCTGACGTTGAACAGCCGCGGGTCCAGTTGCTTGCGGGTCAGGCCGGTGACGGCGTCGTGGGGGATCACGTGGACGTCGCCCCGGACGTCGGTTCGGGACGTGAAGCCGATGTGCTCGCGTCCTCGGGCGGCTTTGACGATCACGCCGTCGGGGGTGGTGCCCAGGGTGACTTTGTCGCCGGTGATGAGGGTGATCGTGGGGCCGAGGGGTGCTGTGGTGACCGGAGTGGCCGCCGTTGTGCCATCTGTGTCGGTTGTGACCGCTGTGACTGGTGTGGTGGCTGTGGCGGTGTGGGTGGCTAGTGCGGCGGCTAGCAGGGTGAGCCTGGTCCCCCAGTGGGACATCAACCCTCCAGAAGTGGTGCGGCAACACCTGGGCGGTTGCCGCTTCTGGGGAGCTGTACGGGGTGGGTGGGCTTGGGCGTTGCCTTTGGGCTAGGCGGAAGTGAAAGCGAAGAGCGAAGGGATTAAAAGCGGCGCTCGCCGCGCGGCAGGCCCCCGGGGGTGGAAGGGCGTCGGTTCGTTCCCCGTACGGCCTGCCGGAGGCAACCACCCTTCTCCCT